>NZ_JAVDVV010000039.1:0-29858 GCF_031457035.1 Methylobacterium sp. BE186 | reverse complement strand
CCGGCGTTGAAGCCCGCGTAGAAGCCCGTCCAGGTGAACACCGGAACCGGCGTGAACACCGGCGGCGGAGCCGCACGACGCGGAAGGTCGGCAGCCGACGCGGCGGCGGACATGCCGGCGAGAACGGTGGAGGCAAGGAGAAGCTTTTTCATCATCACTGGTCCTGTCTGGCGAAAGCCGGCGTGCTTTTAGGCCGCGGGAGCAATCGGGTCTGTCGCTTTCGTGCAACAAGCCCGTCCAGATAAGCCCCAAGGAGTCAACGAAACGTGAAGGTTAGGGCGAGGTAAGATTCCGCTGCCCCAACAAGTGTCGCAGCGCACATGACGGCAGGCGAGAACAAAGCTCATCGGAGGCAGAGAGAAAGCAGCCACAATGCTGACGGAATTGGCCCAAGACGCGTTCCAATCCTGCAGAATCGTGCGGAATGGGACGCTCGCAGGTGTTTTAGTTCAGGACATGCCCTCGGCAGTTGTGAGAACAGCGGTAGGGCGGCCTTAACTCTATCCGTGGAAAGTTGCGCTGCCGGGGGTTGCGGACGGACCGCGACCGATCCCCGGAGGGCAGGTGCGGAGCCGATGCGCGTCGACGAGACCTTGGCCAATACGAGGCGGCCCTCGCCTCTCGCCTGGACGCTGCGGATCGCTGCCCTGACGCTCGTGCTCGGCTGCGGTTGCGCCCATTATCTGTCCCGCCTCCACGTGGCGCCGGCCCGCGGGGGGCAGATCGCGGCGCGCGCCCTCCCGGATCCGGAGACGACCGGCTCGATCACCGGCGCGGCGCGCTCCATCCGTCTCGACCCCTGCGCGCTCGTCGAGCGCGTTCTCGCCCCCCGGCCGGCGACGCCCTGACGTCGCGGGCACGCTCCTCTCCCCTGCGGAATGGCAGATTGACAAGCCGCGCCAACACTCTAAGTGTGCCGGCACTCGCATGCGCGGCGGGTCGGGAAACGAGACAGCCGTCATTGCCGTTGCCGCGACGATCTCCTCCGCGCCGGCCGGCGACCTTCCCGCGCGCAACGGTTCTCAAAAGACGATGTCATTTGCCGATCTCGGGTTGAGCGACAAGGTCCTTCAGGCCGTCACGGCCGCCGGCTATTCCCAACCGACACCGATCCAGGCCCAGGCCATCCCGCACGTGCTCGCCCGCCGGGACGTCCTCGGCATCGCGCAGACCGGCACCGGAAAGACGGCGGCCTTCACCCTGCCGATGCTGACCATGCTGGAGGCTGGACGCGCCCGCGCCCGGATGCCCCGCACGCTGATCCTCGAACCGACGCGGGAACTCGCGGCGCAGGTCGAGGAGAATTTCGAGCGCTACGGCACGAACCACAAGCTCAACGTCGCGCTGATCATCGGCGGCGTCTCCTTCGCCGATCAGGACGCGAAGCTGACCCGCGGCACCGACGTGCTGATCGCGACGCCGGGGCGCCTCCTCGACCATTTCGAGCGGGGCAAGCTGCTCCTCACCGGCGTCGAGCTGCTCGTCATCGACGAGGCCGACCGCATGCTCGACATGGGGTTCATCCCCGACATCGAGCGCATCGTGAAGATGGTGCCCTTCACCCGCCAGACCTTGTTCTTCTCCGCGACGATGCCGCCCGAGATCGAGCGGCTCGCCGACATGTTCCTGCATAACCCTCAGCGGATCGAGGTGGCGCGCCCGGCCTCGACCGCCACGACGATCGTGCAGCGCCTCGTCGCCACGGGCGGCGAGGGCCACGAGAAGCGCGAGCGCCTGCGCACGCTGATCCGGGGCGAAGCCGAACTCAAGAACGGCATCATCTTCTGCAACCGCAAGCGCGACGTGGCGCTCCTGCAGAAATCGCTCGCCAAGCACGGGTTCAACGCGGCCGCGCTCCACGGCGACATGGACCAGCGCGCCCGCATGGCGGCCCTCGACGGGTTCCGAAGCGGCGAGACGCCCCTCCTCGTGGCCAGCGACGTCGCCGCCCGGGGCCTCGACATCCCGGCGGTGAGCCACGTCTTCAATTTCGACGTTCCCCATCATCCGGAGGATTACGTCCACCGCATCGGCCGCACCGGCCGGGCAGGCCGGGCAGGCCATTCCTTCACGCTGGTGAGCCGGGGCGACGACCGCTCGCTCCAAGCCATCGAATCGCTGATCGGGCAGCCGATCGCGTGGTTCGACGGGGATCTCGCCTCGCTGCCCGCCGCCTCGGACGGGGAATCGGAGGGGCGGACCCGGCATCGCGGACGGAGCGGCGATGGCACGCGACGGAGCCGGTCCGGCCGTCCGGCCGGCGAGGGTCGCGCGACCCCGTCCCGCCGCGGCGGAGCGGAACGGAGCCGCAGCGCGGAGCCGGCCGAGCCCGCTCAGACGCAGCGCGAGGCGGCGCCCAAATCCCGCGACGCCGCTCGTGCGCCCCGAGAGGCCGCCCCGGCGCCGCGCGAGGCCGCTTCCCTCTCTCCGGCGCGCCAGCGGCCCGAGAGGCTGCCCGAGGAGCGTGGCGGCCGCGGGCGGCGTCGGCACGAGGAGGACGAGGGCGAGACGCCCGTTGGCCTCGGCGGCCACGTTCCCGCGTTCCTGCTGCGCCCGGCGCTGGTCAAGAAGCGCAAATAAGCGCCCGATTTCCGGCCTTCCGGCGCGCCGGCTTAACCGTCCATCCATCGTCGCGGTTGCATCGTCTCGGCTATGTGCCGGGGGATGATCGGCGCTACCGGAAGAGGGTGGTGTGGGGATGAGCGAGGGGAGTCACAACGACCGCGACCGAACCTTCGCGCTCGCCCAACGGGCCAACGACCTGATGCGCGATTACGGCTCCTCGGCGACGCCGCGGGCCTACACCGTCTGGTACACGTACGTGTCCGGCGCGCAGCCCCTGATGAACGACGCCATCAAGCGGCTGACCTCCCAGAACGGTTGCCTCTGCGACAGCGACATCGACGCCCTCTTCGACACCTATATCGACGGGCGCCGCCTCTCGCTCGCGGCCGAGAAGATGAGCGCCAGCGTCCTCTCCGAGATCGAGAGCATCACCGAGATGCTTGACCTCTCCCTCGGGTCGACGGCCCAGTACGGGGAATCCTTGCGCGCCCTGTCGCACGACCTCGCCGGCGCCGCCCTCAATCGCGTGCGCATCCGGGAGATCGTCGCCTCCCTCGTGAACACGACCCGCGAGGTGGCGGCTAACAACCGGACCCTGGAGGCGCGCATGCGCGAGAGCCGGACCGAGATCGAGGCCCTGCGCGAGACGCTCGAGGCGACCCGCATCGAGAGCCTGACCGACCCGCTCACCGGCCTCTCGAACCGCAAGCATTTCGAGGAGATGCTCGGCAGGACCGTGGAGAGCGCCGCGACGCAGCCCGTGACGTCGAGCCTGATCGTCCTCGACATCGATTTCTTCAAGCGCTTCAACGACCTCTACGGCCATCTCACCGGCGATCAGGTGCTCCGCCTCGTCGCGATCGTCATGCGCGAGCAGGTCACCCGCTCGGCGACCCTGTCGCGCTTCGGCGGCGAGGAATTCGGGATCCTGCTGCCCGATACCGACCTCGACACCGCCCGCGCCATCGCGGACACGGTCCGCACCAGCGTCATGGGTCGTGAGCTGGTCAAGCGCTCGACCGGGGAATCGCTGGGCAAGGTCACGGTGTCGCTCGGCATCGCCGCCTACCGGCCCGGCGACACCCCTGTCTCGCTGCTGGAGCGCGCCGACCTCTGCATGTTCGCGGCCAAGCGCGGCGGCCGAAACCGCTGCGTCGACGACCGCACGCCGATCGCGGACCTCTCCCGCGTCGCCTGATTCGGCGACGCGTCGACTCACGCTAGTCGGCCTCAGGCCGAGGCGCGCAGGGCCTCCGGGTTCGCGGGCGTGATCGCGACGGATTCTCCGCAGCCGCAGGCCGAGGTCTGGTTCGGGTTGTTGAACACGAACTGCGCGGAGAGCTTGTTCGTCTGAAAGTCCATCTCGGTGCCGAGCAGGAACAGCACGGCCTTGGGATCGATGAAGACGGTGACGCCCTTGTCCTCGACCATGTCCTCGCCTGGCTTGCGCGCCTCGGCATATTCCATCGTGTAGGACATGCCGGCGCAGCCGCCGTTCCTCACGCCGACCCGCAGGCCGGCGATCGGGTTGTCGGCATCGGCGATGATCGCCTTGATCCGGTCGGCCGCCGCCTCGGTCAGCGACATGACCTTGAAACCTGATGACATCGAGTGCTCTCCGGCGGCCGGGTTCAAGGCCCGGGCGGGTGAGGAATGGCCTTGCGTAACGGCAAGATAAGCATTGCCGCGCGCCGAATCCAACGCCCCTACCACATGTCCAGGGCGACGCGGGCCTCGTCGGACATGCGGCTCTGGTCCCATGGCGGGTCGAACACCATCGTGACGGCGCAGGATTGCACGCCCGGCACCGCCGAGACGGCATTCTCGACCCAGCCCGGCATCTCGCCCGCGACCGGGCAGCCCGGCGCGGTCAGCGTCATGTCGATCGCGACGGAGCGGTCGTCGGCGATGTCGACCTTGTAGATCAGGCCGAGCTCGTAGATGTCGGCGGGGATCTCGGGGTCGTAGACGGATTTGAGGGCCGCCACGATGTCGTCGGTCAGGCGGTCGAGCTCTTCCGGGGGGATGGCGGAGGCAGCCGCCACCGCGGGTGCGTTGGTGCCGCCGGTGATCGTAGCATCGGACATGGGGAGACCTTTCAGGCGAACATGAGCTCGGCCTTGGCCAGCGCCTCGGCGAGGGCGTCGATCTCAGCCGTGGTGTTGTAGAGGCCGAAGGAGGCGCGGCAGGTCGAGGTGACGCCGAACCGGTTGAGGAGCGGCATGGCGCAATGGGTGCCCGCCCGCACCGCGACGCCCTGGCGGTCGATCACGGTGGCGATGTCGTGGGCGTGCGCGCCCTTCATCTCGAAGGCGATGACGCCGCCCTTGTCCCGCGCCGTGCCGATCAGGCGCACGGAGTTCATCGCGGAGAGGCGCTCGGTGGCGTAGGCGGTCAGCATGGCCTCGTGGGCCGCGATCCGCTCGCGCCCGACGCCCATCATGAATTCGAGCGCCGCGCCGAGGCCCACCGCCTCGACGATCGCGGGCGTGCCCGCCTCGAAGCGGTGCGGCGGCTCGTTGTAGGTGACCGTGTCCTCGGTGACGGTGCGGATCATCTCGCCGCCGCCCTGGTAGGGGGGCAGCCGCTCCAGCCATTCCCGCTTGCCGTAAAGGACCCCGATGCCGGTCGGCCCGTACACCTTGTGGCCCGTGAAGACGTAGAAGTCGCAATCGAGCGCCCGCACGTCAACCTCGCGGTGGACGGCGCTCTGCGCCCCGTCGAGGAGCACAGGAACGCCGTGCGCGTGGGCGATGCGCACGATCTCCTCGGCCGGCGTCACCGTGCCGAGCACGTTCGACATGTGGGTCAGCGCCACCATCTTGGTGCGGGACGTGAACAGCTTCTCGTATGCGTCGACGAGGAAATTGCCCGCGTCATCCACCGGCGCCCACTTGATCACGGCGCCCCGGCGCTCGCGCAGGAAGTGCCAGGGCACGATGTTCGAGTGATGCTCCATGATCGAGAGGATGATCTCGTCCCCCTCGCCGATCAGCCCGGCCCAGCCCATCGAGCTCGCCACGAGGTTGTAGGCCTCGGTGGCGTTGCGGGTGAAGATGATCTCGTCCGTCGAGGCCGCGTTGAGGAATTGCCGCGTCGTCTCGCGAGCGCCCTCGAACCCCTCCGTCGCGGCATTCGCCATGAAGTGCAGGCCGCGATGGACGTTGGCGTAGCCCGTCTCCATGCACGAGACCATGGCGTCGATCACGGCCCGCGGCTTCTGGGCCGAGGCCGCGTTGTCGAGGTAGACGAGGGGCTTGCCGTAGACCGTCTGCGACAGGATCGGGAATTCCTTCCGGATCGCCTCGACGTCGTAGGGGGTCTGAAGGACGGGTGCGTTCATGAAACCTTCCGCGTGACGCGAGGCCCCTCCCCCGCGAGGGAGGGGTCGTCGCTCAAGCCCGCTTGGCCAGCCAGGTCTCGACCTCGCCGATCAAGGCCTCGCGGGCACCCTCGTGGGTGACCGATTCCAGCGCTTCGCCGAGGAAGGCCTGGACGAGCAGGCTCTCGGCCTCCGTCCGCGGCAGGCCGCGGGCCATGAGATAGAAGAGCAGGTCGTCGTCCGGCGCGCCGCAGGTGGCCCCGTGGCCGCAGGCCACGTCGTCGGCGAAGATCTCCAGCTCCGGCTTGTTCATCATCTGCCCCTCGTCCGTGAGGAGGAGGCAGTCCGACTTCATCTTGCCGTCGGTCTTCTGGGCGATCTGCTCGACGATGATCTTGCCCTGGAACACGCCGGTCGCGTCGCCGTCGATCACCGTCTTGAACAATTCGCGGCTGACGCCCCCGACCGCCGCGTGGTCGGCGAGCAGCGTCGAATCGGCGAGCTGCCCGTTGCCGAGCATGGTCGCGCCGTTCACCGTGGCCGTGGCGTCCTCGCCCGCGAAATGCAGGTAGATCTGATGGCGCGACAGCACCGCGCCGGTCACGAGGTTCACGGTCTCGATATGCGAGCCGGCGCCGAGCCGGGCCGAGATCGTCGAGAGCGCGATGGCCTCGCGGCCCTCGCCGTTGAGGCGGGTGTGGTGGAAGCGGGCCCGATCCGCGATCACGACGTCGAGGGCGTCGTTCGGCTGGTAGGCGACGCCGTCGGGACCCTCGTGGGATTCGAGCACCGTCAGCTCGGCATCCGCCTCCAGCACCACGAGCACGCGGGTCGCCGTGGAGAAGGCCTCCGCGCCCGTGCCGACGAAGCGCAGGTGCAGCGGCGCCTCGACCTTGGTGCCCGCCGCGACGTGCACGAGCAGCCCGTCCGCCATGAAGGCGGCGTTGAGCTGGTAGATCGGGTTCTCACGGGCCTGGGAGACCGGGGCGAGATGCTCGAGGAGCCTGTCGCCCGCGGCGAGCGCCTCGTTCAGGGGCGCGAGGGTGACGCCCTGGGGCACCCGGCCGAGGTCGGAGGCCTCGGCCACGAGATGGCCGTTCACGAAGGCGAGGCGCACGGCCTCGATGCCCGAGAAGCCCTTGGCCGTGTCGAGGGCCTTGTGCGCCGCCTCGGCGCCGGGCGCCTCGGCCGGGGGGGCGGCCTCCTTCAGGGCGGCGCGCAGGTCCGTATATTTGAAGGCCTCGACCCGCCGGCTCGGCAGGCCCATCGCCTCGAAATAGCGGAAGGCCTCCTCGCGGGCGATCGACACGCCCGTCGGGAATTTCATCCGGGCGACCTCGAACAGCTTCGAGAGGCCGGTCTCGGCCGGGGTGCGGAGATTGGTGACGTCTGCCATGGGTCAGGCCGCCTCGCTCGCGCGGTACTCGGCGTAGCCCGAAGCCTCGAGTTCGAGGGCGAGCTCCTTGCCGCCGGACTTCACGATACGCCCCTGGGACATGACGTGCACGGTGTCGGGCACGATGTGGTTCAGGAGGCGCTGGTAGTGGGTGATGACGAGGAAGGAGCGCCCTTCCGCGCGCAGCGCGTTCACGCCCTCGGAGACGATGCGCAGGGCGTCGATGTCGAGGCCGGAATCGGTCTCGTCGAGGACGCAGAATTGCGGCTGCAGCAGCGCCATCTGGAGGATCTCCATGCGCTTCTTCTCGCCGCCGGAGAACCCGACGTTGAGGGCGCGCTTGAGCATCTCCTTGTTGATCTCGAGCTTGTCGGCGGCCTTGTTCACCTGGCGGATGAAGTCGGGCGTCGAGAGCTCGTCCTCGCCGCGCGCCTTGCGCTGCGCGTTCAGGCAGGCCTTGAGGAAGGTCATCGTGCCGACGCCGGGGATCTCCAGCGGGTACTGGAAGGCGAGGAAGATGCCGGCCGCGGCGCGCTCGTCGGGACCCATCTCCAGGATGTTCTCGCCGTTGAGCAGGATCTCGCCCTCGAGGACCTCGTAATCCTCCTTGCCGGCGATGACGTAGGACAGGGTCGACTTGCCGGACCCGTTCGGGCCCATGATGGCGGCGACCTCGCCGTCCTTCACGGTGAGGTCGAGCCCGTTGAGGATGCGGTTGTCCTCGATCTGCACGACGAGGTTCTTGATCTCAAGCATGGTCAGTTCCGAAAGTCAGAAATACGAAAGCGGGCGCGTGAGAGCCCTGCGGGACCGGTCCCGCAGGGCCTCGATCTCCAGCCCGTCTAGCCGACCGAGCCTTCGAGGCTGATCGAGATCAGCTTCTGGGCCTCGACGGCGAACTCCATCGGCAGCTGCTGCAGCACGTCCCGGACGAAGCCGTTGACGATCAGCGCGGTCGCCTCCTCCTCGGAGAGCCCCCGCTGCAGGCAGTAGAACTTCTGGTCCTCGGAGATCTTCGAGGTCGTGGCCTCGTGCTCGAACACCGCGGACGCGTTCTTCGATTCGATGTAGGGCACCGTGTGCGCCCCACACTGATCGCCGATCAGCAGGCTGTCGCAGTTCGTGAAGTTGCGGGCGCCCTTCGCCTTCTTGTGGGCCGAGACGAGGCCCCGGTAGGTGTTCTGCGAGCGCCCCGCCGAGATGCCCTTCGAGATGATCCGGCTGGTCGTGTTCTTGCCGAGATGGATCATCTTGGTACCGGAATCGACCTGCTGCATGCCGTTCGACACCGCGATCGAGTAGAACTCGCCGCGGGAATCGTCGCCCCGCAGGATGCAGGACGGGTACTTCCAGGTGATCGCCGAGCCGGTCTCGACCTGCGTCCAGGAAATCTTCGAGCGGGCGCCGCGGCAATCGCCGCGCTTCGTCACGAAGTTGTAGATGCCGCCCTTGCCCTGGGCATCGCCCGGATACCAGTTCTGGACGGTCGAGTACTTGATCTCGGCATCGTCGAGCGCCACGAGCTCGACCACCGCCGCGTGGAGCTGGTTGTCGTCGCGCTTGGGGGCCGTGCAGCCCTCGAGATAGGAGACGTAGCTCCCCTTGTCGGCGATGATCAGCGTGCGCTCGAACTGGCCGGTATCGCGCTCGTTGATGCGGAAGTAGGTCGACAGCTCCATCGGGCAGCGGACGCCCGGCGGGATGTAGACGAACGACCCGTCCGAGAACACGGCCGAGTTCAGCGTCGCGAAGAAGTTGTCGGTCACCGGCACGACCGAGCCGAGGTACTTCTGCACCAGCTCCGGATACTCGCGCACGGCCTCCGAGATCGGCATGAAGATCACGCCGGCCTTCGAGAGCTCCGCCTTGAAGGTCGTGGCGACCGACACGCTGTCGAACACTGCGTCGACGGCCACGCGCCGCTCCGGCGCGACGCCCTCCAGCACCTCGACCTCGCGCAGCGGGATGCCGAGCTTCTCGTAGGTGGCGAGGATCTCGGGGTCGATCTCGTCGAGCGACTCGACGGATTTCCGCTTCGGCGCCGCGTAATAGTAGATGTCGTTGTAATCGACCTTGTCGTAGGAGACGCGCGCCCAGTCGGGCTCCTTCATCGTCTGCCAGCGCTTATAGGCATCGAGGCGCCATTCGAGCAGCCAGGCGGGCTCGTTCTTCTTGGCCGAGATGAAGCGGATCACGTCCTCGGAGATGCCCTTCTCGGACTTCTCCATCTCGATCGTGGTCTCGAACCCGTACTTGTACTGATCGACGTCGATGGCGCGAACGCGATCGACCGTATCCTGCACTGCAGGCATTAGCTTCTCCTACCATCGCCGGCGTCAAGGGCCGGGGGGCTTTCGAGATGGCGCGGGACGGCTCGCATCAGGCCGCTCTCCCTTGCCGCTTATATAGGGACGAAACCGCGCGTTCGAAGGCTTCGAGGAAGCGGGCCCCGTCGCTTTCAACCGTGTTCCAGCCCAAACTCACGCGCAGCGCCCCTGCAGCGAGCGCAGGGCTGACGCCCATCGCCGCGAGGACGGGCGAGCGCGCCACCTTGCCGGAGGCACAGGCCGAGCCGGACGACACCGCGACGCTGGCGAGATCGAGCGCCATCAGCGCCGTGGCGGCCTCGAGGCCCGGGACCGCGACACTCAACGTGTTCGGCAGGCGGGGTGCGCCCGCGCCGAACACCACCGCGTCGGGCGCGCGCGACAGCACGGCCGCCTCCATCCCGTCGCGCAGACGCCCGAGCCGCTCCGCCTCGCTCGCAAGAGCCGTTCCGGCGATCTCCGCGGCCCGTCCCATCCCGACGATGCCGGGCAGGTTCTCGGTGCCGCAGCGCCGCCGCCCCTCCTGGCCGCCACCGCGCACGAAGGCGGCGTCGAGGCCGACATGATCCGCGAGAGCGATGGCGCCGACGCCCTTCGGCGCGCCGAACTTGTGGCCCGAGAGCGTGAGCGCATCGAGCCCGAGCGCCCCGAGATCGATCGCGATCTTGCCGGCGGCCTGGACCGCGTCGCTGTGCACGAGGGCGCGGCCGTGACGGCGGGCGAGCGCCACGACATCCGCGAGGGGCTGCACGACCCCGGTCTCGTTGTTGGCCGCGTGCACGGAGATCAGGACCGTTTCCCCCGCGTGTGCCGCGAGCCGCGCCTCCAGCGCCGCGAGATCGATCAGGCCTGACGGGGCCACCGGCACTGTCTCGACCGCCTCCGCGGGAAAACGGTGACCAGCCGAGACGCAGGGATGCTCGGTGGCGCCGATCAGGAGTCGGGTGGGCTCCGGAACGCCCCGGCGGCGCAGCGCGCCCGAGATCACCGTGTTGGCGGCTTCCGTGCCGCCGCTCGTGAAGACGATTCCGGCCGGCTCGGCGCCGACGAGCGCGGCCACCTGCTCGCGGGCCGCTTCCAGGAGGGCGCGCGCGGCGCGGCCCTCGGCATGAACCGAGGACGGGTTGCCGGGGAGCATCAGCGCGCGCGCGACCGCCTCCGCCACGTCCGGACGGACCGGCGTGGTGGCGTTGTGGTCGAGATAGGCGCGGGATCCCGTCATGGGCGGCCCGCCCGGACCTGTGCGCAGAGCACCGACATTTCCTTGCTTTCGCCCCCCGACATCATGCTAAGGCGCGCGCACGACACGCATTCCAGGTGGCCGGCTGCGGAGAGACGACCGGGGCGACACGGATCGTGCAGGGTTCTTTAGAATAGTTCTAATCGCCTAGAACTATTCTAAGAGCGCTTGTAAGTCCGTCTCGACCTGAGTCAAGGCTCCGCGGGGACGACCCCGCGACGGCACCTGAGCTTCGGCAGGCCCCTTGAGGCTGCCGAGAGGAGATGGGAACACCATGCCCGAAGTCATCTTCAACGGTCCGGCCGGCCGCCTCGAAGGCCGTTATCAGGCCCCGAAGAAGAAGGGCGCGCCGATCGCCATCGTGCTGCACCCGCACCCGCAATTCGGCGGCACGATGAACAATCAGATCGTGTACAATCTGTTCTACACGTTCGCCAACCGGGGCTTCGCGGCTCTGCGGTTCAACTTCCGCGGCGTCGGGCGCAGCCAGGGCGCGTTCGACCACGGCTCGGGCGAGCTCTCCGACGCGGCGGCGGCCCTCGACTGGGTGCAATCCGTCAACCCGGAGGCGAAATCCTGCTGGATCGCGGGCGTCTCGTTCGGATCCTGGATCGGGATGCAACTCCTGATGCGCCGCCCCGAGATCGAGGGCTTCATCTCGATCGCCGCGATGGCGAACCGCTACGACTTCACCTTCCTGGCGCCCTGCCCGTCCTCCGGCCTGTTCGTGCACGGCTCCGAGGACCGCGTCGCGCCGGCCCGAGAGGTGATGCCGGTGATCGAGAAGGTGAAGACGCAGAAGGGCGTCATCATCGAGCACCAGATGGTCGAGGGCGCCAACCACTTCTTCGACGGCAAGGTCGACGAGCTGACCCAGACCGTCGACACCTACCTCGACAAGCGCCTCGGCAAGCGGGAAGAGGCGGCCTGACGGGGCCTCGCCCCGCCCTGCCGGTCCCGGGTAGCCGGGCCCGGCGGGTCGTGCGGTGACCCGCGACCGTTTCTCGGCGTCGCGGCGGGGCGGCCGCGGCTCAGCCCTTCGCGCGTCCCCCGGTTTCCTCGTCCGGCTCGCGGGGCGCAGGGCGCTGCGGGAAGGCCACGACGTTGCCCGGGGCCGCTTCCTCCAGGTCCTCAGCGCTCGCGGCCGGCGTCGCGGCGCCGACGGCGATCCAGCGGACGATGCGCCCGCTCGAGCGGCGCGCGAGATGCCGTTGCAGGCGCCGCTGCGCCCAAGCCGTTGACAGATCGAAGATTCGCACCGGTCTTCCCGAGCTCGAGCGAGGAGGATCACCCCGGACGCGGGCGATCGTCGCGGCGCGGCCGTGGCGCTCGGCTCCGAGGGAGGAGCCGCAGCACCCTCAACTTGCCGTGGGCAGGACCGGCGCGCACTTCAACCAGTACGAGTTTTTTTGACTGAGCGTATCAATCCACAGATGCATATGCGGCCAATCAGGCCGCTGCCTTGGCCGGCTCCGCGTGGATGACGGGGACGGCGGGCGCGCCCTCCCACTCGGTGTGGGCCGGGATCGACTCCCCCTTCATCACGATCGTGAGAGGCCGCAGGCGGGCGTAGTCGCCGACCCTCGTGTCGTAGAGCACCGTCGCGAAGGCGCCCACCGACACGCCGCGGCCCACCTCGACCCGGCCGACCTTCATGATCCGGTCCTCGTAGAGATGCGTCTGCAGGGCCGAGGTGCGGTTGATCGTGGCGAAGTCGCCGATCGTGACGCAGTCGAACTCGGTGATGTCGGTGGTCAGCATGCAGACCCCCTGCCCCACCTTCACGCCGAACAGGCGCAGCACCCAGGGCAGGAAGGGCGTGCCCTGCAGGTGCTCGAGGAGCACCTTCCCGGCGAGGCCCCAATAGGCGACGGCGATCGCTTCCGTGCGCATCGCCCACCACGACCACATCGGCCGCATGCCGGGCTTGTAGCGGCCCATCAGCAACCATTTCAAGGCGATAACCGCCGAGGACTGGATGATCGCGATCAACACGCTGAGGGTCACGAAGCTGATCGCGAGACCCGTCCAATCCTCGGCCAGGATCGCGGGGTAGAAGTAGAAGTCGATCGCCGTGATCGCGAGGGTGATGTAGAGCATCGGCGAGAACGAGGTCGCGAAGGCCTCGAAGACGCCGCGCCGCAGCTTCGGCCCGAGGCCCGGCTCGTAGGTCTGGGCGAGCGAGCCGAGATCGACCCTCTGCCGGGCCGGCAGCTTGATCGGCGGCGAGCCGAACCAGGTCTCGCCCGGCGCCATCAGGGCGTTCTCCGGGGGCTTCGACTTGATGCCGATGAGCACGTCGTCCGGGATCACCGCGCCCGGCGGCACCACCGCGTCGTTGCCGACGAAGACCCGCGCGCCGGTGCGCACGGGCTCGAGATGCATGAAGCCGCGCCGGATCTCCTCCTCGCCGTAGACCACTTCGTCGGCGATGAAGTTGCGCGCGCCGATATCGGCGAGGTCGTAGCGCCCGGCGAGGTTCGTCGAGATCTCGGCCCCCTGCCCCATCCGGGCGCCCATCAGGCGGTACCAGGCCCGCATGTAGACGGTGGCGAAGAGCGAGGAGAGCGTCTCCAAGGTCACCTCCGCCGCGAGCGCCACGGTCCATTTGCGGAGGTAGAAGCCCGACCAGACGGACCACGTGCCGGAGCTGACCCGGGGCAGGATCAGCCAGCGGATCGCCGCGATCAGGAGCACGGTGCCCGCCGTCATCAGCATGGCGGTCGGCCATGTCAGGAGCGGCAGGTACCAATGGTAGTCGATGTCGGTCAGCGCGCCGAGATTGTCGCTGATCTGGTCGAAGATGAAGAAGGCGGGAAAGATCGGCAGCAGGCCGACGGCCGGGATCGCTGCGAGAAGCAGGGCGTAGGCGACGAGGAATCCGGCGCGGCGCCGGGCCGAGGCCGTGGCGGGCTCGGTCGCATCCGGCTCCGCCATGCCGACCTTACGGCCGGGCGACCCGTCCCAGCGCTCGCCCGGGCCGACGCGGCTGCCGGCCGGGATGGTGGTCAGGTCGGCGATCTCGGCGCCGTCTCCGATCACGGTGTCGTGGCTGACGACGCAGGAGGTGCCGATCGAGACGTCGCGGCCGATCTCGACGCGGCCGATCACGAGCTCGTTGCCGACGATCTCCGCGTTGGCGATGACGAGGCGGCCGCCGAGCGAGGCGCCCTCCCCGATGCTCAGGAGGTCGGGCGCGCCGATCTCGATATCGGAGATGAGCGCATCACGACCGATCCTCGCTCCGAGCATCCGGAGGTAGATCGCGATCACCGGCGAGCCCTGCAGCCACTTCACGTGGACGAGGGGCGTCAGGCGCTGCGCCAGCCACCAGCGGTAGTAGTAGACGCCCCAGAGCGGGTAGCGCCCCGGCTTCGTCCGCCCGAGCACGAGCCACTTGCCGACGAGCGCGGTGCAGGCCGTGACCGCGTTGATGCCGATATAGACGAGGAGCAGGGCCGCGATCTCGCCGAAGAATCCGAGCGAGCCGCCGGTGATCAGCAGGTAGGTCACGAAGATGCCGAGCCACTGCGAGGTGGCGAGCGCGATCACGAAGGGCAGCGCGACGGCCTGCGCGAGGCCGCACAGGGCGCGGCGCAGGAGGGGCGGCGGATCGAAGCCGAGATCGCGGATGGCGGCCTGCGAGCCGACACCGCCCGTGCGCTCGATCAGCGCAGCGCTCATCGCCCGCAGCGTCCGCCGGCCGTAGACGTCCTGCAGGGTGATCGCGGCGAGCGCGGGCGTCTCGCGAACCGCGGAGACGAAGCGGGCGGCGAGGAGCGAGTGGCCGCCGAGATCGGTGAAGAAATCGGCCTCGAAGGGCATGGGCTGCGCGCCGAAGACCTGGTTGGCGGCGGCGAGAAGGGCCGCCTCGGTGTCGTTGGCCGGCGGCTCCTGCTCGCCGTCGACGCCCGTCACGGTGAGCGGCGCGAGCTTCAGCGCCTTGCGGTCGACCTTGCCCGAGGTGAGGCGGGGCAGGTTGTCGGCGAACTCGAAATGGCCCGGCACCATGTAGGGGGGCATCTGCCCGGCGAGCGTCTGGCGGAGGCTCTCCTTGTCGATGGCGGCCCCGCGCTCGGGCACGAGGAAGGCGACGAGGCGGTCGACGCCGTCGTCCTGGCGCAGCACGACCGCCGCCTGGTTGATCCCCGGCTGCGCCTGGATGCGCGCCTCGATCTCGCCGAGCTCCACCCGGAAGCCGCGGATCTTGACCTGATCGTCGATGCGACCGTGGAAGAGGATGTTGCCCTGCGGGTCGAGGGAGACGGCGTCGCCGGAGCGGTAGAGGACCGGGTCCGTCCCGCCCGTCACGAAGGGGTTGGCGACGAATTTCTCGGCCGTCAGCTCCGGGCGCTGCAGGTAGCCCTTGGCGACGCCGGGGCCGCCGATCAGCAATTCGCCCGGCTCGCCGGGGCCGAGAAGGGTGAGCCCCTCGTCGGCGACGTAGACCGTGTAGTTCGGGATCGGGCCGCCGATCGTGACGGGCGCGCCGGGCCGCATCTCGGCCGCGGTCGCCACCACCGTCGCCTCGGTCGGCCCGTAGGTGTTGAAGAGCTGGCGACCGGCCGTCGCCCAGCGGGCGATGAGGGGCTCGGGCAGGGCCTCGCCGCCGAGCAGCACGAGGCGAACGCTGGGAAGGTCCCGGCTGATCATGGCGAGCAGCGTGGGCACCGTGTCGAGCACGGTGCAGCCGGCCTCCGTGAGGATGCCGGGCAGCGCCTCGACGTCGCCCATCATCGCGGGCGAGGCCACGAACAGGGTCGCGCCGACGAGGTAGGGGACCCAGATCTCCTCCATCGAGAGGTCGAAGGCGACGGAGGCGCCCTGGAACACGATGTCGTCGGCCCGCATGCCGTAGAGCGCGTTCCCGGAGCGCAGGAAGTGGCAGATGTTGGCGTGGCTGATGACGATGCCCTTCGGCACGCCCGTCGAGCCCGACGTGTAGATCAGGTAGGCGGGGTGCTCCGGGGTGAGGCCGGCCGCCCGCGGATCGGGCACGGGGGCGTCGCCGGGCGTTCCGGCGGCGAGTTCGGCGAGCGTCAGGGCGGGGCTCGCGTCCGGCGCCGCGGGCTTGAGCGCCGGGGAGACGAGGAGCGCCCGCGCCTCGGCGTCGCGCAGGCAGACCGCGACGCGCTCGGCCGGCGCCTCGGCGTCGAAGGGCAGCCAGGCGGCGCCCGACAGGGTGATGCCGACCTGCGCCACGAGGAGATCCGGCCCGCGCGCCATCCAGAGACCGACGACGTCGCCCGGCCCGATGCCCCGGTGGGCGAGGCCCTTCGCGATCGAGCGGGCGCGCTCGGCCATCTCGGCGTAGGTCAGGTGCGGATAGCGGCCGGAATCGTTCGGGGCCGAGCCGTCGATCAGAGCCGGATGGTCGGGACGAGCGGCGGCGCTGGCCAGAAAGATCTCGGCCAGAACCTCGTCGCGGATCAGGTCCGGCCGCACGGCCCCGCGCAGGAAGGCGCGGCCGGAGAGCGCGCCCGCTTCCGCGCGCAGGTCCGCACGCGGCCGGGTCATCTCGGCGACACTGCTCATACGCTGATTCTGCTCCGCTCCCGGCCCCCGCGCGGTCGGGAGCCATCGTTCGACGGTCATTGGCCCCGGATCGTGCCGTTATCGAGGCGGCCCGCCGTCGATGGGGCCGGATGCCGGCCCGCCCCTCGGTGTGGCACGCGCGCGCCGATCCGCCAACGCCCTACTTCGCGCAGCTTGAACCGGCCTTGAACGGGATCGTGCAGGGCGCGAGAGCCGTCAGATCCAGCGCCAGCCCTCCGCGTCGAGGAGGAGGACGCCGCCCTGCCGGATACCGATCCGCGGCGCCGCCCAGGGATCGAGGTAGCCCCGCGCGACCAGGATCGCGCGCGCCACGCCGCCATGGGCGACCAACACCGTCGGCCCGGCGAGGTCGCGGATCGCGGGGGCGACGCGCTCGGTCAGCATCGCGTAGCTCTCGGCGCCGAGGCCGGGCGGCTGGTAGCCCCAGCGGTCGCGGTCCCGGGCGGCCGCGCCCGAAGGATCGCGGCGGCGGATCTCCGCCCAGGTCAAGCCCTCCCAGGCCCCGAAGCTGATCTCCTTCAGCCGGTCGTCCAGCCGGTAGCTCTCGGGCGGCAGGTTGAGGCAGGCCCGCATGGCCTCCATCGTCCGGCGGGTCCGGCTCAGGGGGCTCGCCACGAAGTCGAGATCCGAGAAGCGGTCGCCCGTGAGCGCGCGCAGCCGGTCGGCCGCCTCCTCCGCCTGCCGCAGCCCCGTCCCGTTGAGCTTGGTGTCGCGCTGGCCCTGAAGGCGCCCCTCGGCGTTCCAGTCGGTCTGGCCGTGGCGTACGAAATAGATCGTCGGCATCGCGGTCAGGGGGCCGGGTCGCGCGAAAACCTCGCCGGCCCCTTGCCGGAACGGCTCAGCCTGCCGATCGTTGTCGCACCCACGCGGACCTCCAGACGGTTCCCTGCCGGCCCCGTCGATTGCGAGCGATAGAGAGTGGTCATGTCGAAGAAACACGGCAAGCACGCGAAGGGCCAGCGCGACCGCGCAGCCGGCGTGACAATGTCGCAGGACTCTCTCCGGCAGGCGGCGCGGGAGCGCCCGCCCTCATCGAGTCTCTGGGCCGGGGCGGCCAGCGAGATCTCGAGCGCCGCGCCGGCCCTGATCGGCGGCCATGCCCCCGTCGTCGTGCCCGCGGCCGAGGGCATCGTCACCGTGACGCCCGGCAAGGTCTGCGAACTGGACCGGATCGACCCGGACGCCGATGGCGGTCTCGACAAGAACGCGGCGAAGGAGGCGCTGCTCGCGGAACGCGCCCGCATCCAGGCGCTGCAGGAGCGGCTCTACGCCGAGCGCCGCCGCAGCCTGCTGGTCGTCTTCCAGGCCATCGACACGGGCGGCAAGGACGGGACCATCCGTGCCGTACTCGAAGGGGTGAACCCGCAGGGCTGCGAGGTCACCTCCTTCAAGGCGCCGACATCGGTGGAGCTCGATCACGATTTCCTGTGGCGCTACCACCGGCGGACGCCGGCCCGCGGCATGATCGGGGTCTTCAACCGAAGCCACTACGAGGACGTGCTCGTGGTGCGGGTGAAGAATCTCGTGCCCGAGGAAATCTGGCGCGGACGCTACGGCCTGATCAACGACTTCGAGCGCCTGCTGACCGCCTCGGGGACGCAGGTGCTCAAGTTCTTCCTGCACATCTCGAAGGCCGAGCAGAAGGAGCGGCTCGAGGCCCGCATCGCCGATCCGGCCAAGCACTGGAAGTTCGACCCGGCCGACCTC
This sequence comes from Methylobacterium sp. BE186, assembly GCF_031457035.1. Lineage (NCBI taxonomy): Bacteria > Pseudomonadati > Pseudomonadota > Alphaproteobacteria > Hyphomicrobiales > Methylobacteriaceae > Methylobacterium > Methylobacterium sp. BE186. Next base: position 11,745 of record NZ_JAVDVV010000039.1, on the reverse strand, counting down.
GTCGAGCGCGAGGCCTGGGACGCCTACCAAGCCGCCTTCGGGGACGCGCTGACCCGCTGCTCGACGCCCTACGCGCCCTGGCACCTCGTGACCGCGAACCGGAAATGGTACCGCAACCTCGTCGTGGCCCGCACGATCGCCGACACGCTGGAGGCGATGGACCCCCGCTACCCGGAAGCGGCGGAGGGGATCGCGGGGATGACGGTGCCGGATTGAGCCCTGCTCAGTCCCGGTCGAGCGAGAGGTCCGGCGCCTCGGGGTTCTTCATGCCGACGACGTGATAGCCCGCATCGACGTGCAGGATCTCGCCCGTCATCCCGCGGGACATGTCGGAGATGAGATAGGCCGCGGTCTCGCCGACCTCGTCGATCGTGACCGTCCGGCGCAGGGGCGCGTTGTACTCGTTCCACTTGAGAATGTAGCGGAAGTCGCCGATGCCGGAGGCGGCGAGCGTCTTGATCGGGCCCGCCGAGATCGCGTTGACGCGGATGTTCTGGGGGCCGAGATCGGCGGCGAGGTAGCGCACCGAGGCTTCGAGCGCCGCCTTCGCCACGCCCATCACATTGTAGTGCGGCATCCATTTCTCGGCGCCGTAATAGGTCAGCGTGAGGAGCGAGCCGCCGTTGCGCATCAGCTTCTCGGCGCGCTGGGCGATCGCCGTGAACGAGTAGCAGGAGATCAGGAGCGACTTGGTGAAGTTGCCCTCGCTCGTCTCGATGTAGCGGCCCGTCAGCTCGTCCTTGTCCGAGAAGGCGATGCAGTGGATGACGAAGTCGATCCCCTCCGGGAAGGCGGATGCGGCCGCATCGAACACCGCGTCGATCGAGGCCGGGTCGGTGACGTCGCAATGGCCGATCACGTGGGCGTCGAGCTCGCGCGCCAGGGGCTCGACGCGCTTCTTCAGGGCGTCGCCCTGGTAGGTGAAGGCGAGCTCGGCCCCGTGCGCGCGGGCGCTCTTGGCGATGCCCCAGGCGATCGAGCGGTTGTTGGCGACGCCGAGGACGATGCCCCGCTTGCCCGCCAGAATTCCGGCTCCGGCCGAGCGTCCGTTGCCGCGAGGGTCAACCGGGTCGAGATCCGCCATGAGTCACCTGAAACGCTGAAGGCCCGTCGCGCGGGCCGGAGGGCCGGCCGCACGCCGCGGGCATCCTTAGCGGACGTGTGCGGAGGGGGAAAGTGCGAGGGCGCGGCGGTCTGCGTTACTCCGCCTTCGCGCCCCGCTTGCTCTGGGCGTACTCCGTCAGCGCCGGGTCCGCGCCCGCGGGGAGAACGATGGCGGTGGTGGCGAGAAGGTCGCCGCGGCTGCCGTCCTTCTTCGGCAGGCCCTTGCCGCGCAGGCGGAAGGTGCGGCCGGAGCTCGTCATCGGGGGCATGCGCATCTCGACCGCGCCGGTCAGCGTCGGCACGCGGATCGCGCCGCCGAGCACCGCGTCCTCCAGGGGCACGTCGACGGTGGTGCGGAGATCGGCCCCCTCCGGCTTGAAGCGGGCATGGGGCAGGACGCGGATGGTCAGGAGCGCGTCGCCGGGCTCGCCGCGCAGGTTCGGCGCCGGGTGACCGAGGCCGCGCAGGCGGATGGTCTGCCCGTCGACGACGCCGCGCGGGATCACCACGTCGACCTCGCGGCCCGTCGGCAGGCCGAGCCGCAGCTTCTCCTCGCTGCCGACCTGCTCCAGCGTCACGCTGAGCTCCGCCTGGACGTCGTCGCCCCTGGCAGGCCCGCCGCGCTGGAAGCCGCCGGCTCCGGCCGCACCGCCGGGACCGGCGCCGCCGGCGCGGAACGCCTCGCCGAACAGGTGCGAGAAGATGTCCTCGCCGATCCCGCCGCCCCCGCCGCCGCCGCCCGCGGCCCGGCTGCGTGCCATGCCTTCGAAGTCGAAGGAATTGGCGCGGCCGCCGCCGAAGCCGGAGAAGCCCTCGAACCCGGTCGCGCGCGGCTTTCCGTCGGCGTCGATCTCGCCGCGGTCGAACTGCGCGCGCTTGGCCGCGTCGCCGAGGATCTCGTAGGCCGAGTTCGCCTCGGCGAAGCGGTCCTTCGCGCGGGCGTCGTCCTTGTTGCGGTCGGGATGGTGGGCCTTGGCGAGCTTGCGGTAGGCGCGCTTGATATCGGCCTCGCTCGCCCCCTTCGGGACTCCCAGTACGTCGTAGGGGTTGCGCATCGCTCGTTTCGGATCTCGGCGCCGCCGGATCCGGCGGTCAGATGGGTCGGACCGTCATGTGGCGGACATGTTGCTTCTCTGCAACGCCCTCGAACACGAAAGGTCGGACCTCCGCGGCCTCCCGTCAAGGCTGCCGGCGCGCAGCCCTCAGCCGGGCTTGCTCGGCCGGAGCCGCTTCAGCTCCCACGGGCCGCCGGAGAGCCGGCACCCCGTGCCGCGGACGAAGCGGCTCGTTTCCGGCGTGATCACGGTGGCGAGGAAGTCGCGGCAGATCTCGTCGTTGGCGACGTAGGGCAGCCCCGTCGGGTTGACCGAGCCGCGCAGGCTCGTCTCCGGATTGTCCCACTTCACCGGACGCCCGTTTCCCTGCGGGTCGAGGGCGACGCCCAGCGCCGCCCGGGCGCGGCGCCAATCCTCCTCGCCGAGATCGGCGCCGAAGCTGGCCGGGCGCTTCGTGATGCTGCCGGTGACGGTCGGCTCGGCGAGCCCGGCGGCTTCCGCCTTGGGCGTCGTCTCGCTCTGGAAGGTGATCAGGGGCTGGCCGCAGCCGCACAGGGTCAGGACCAGCCCGGCGGCCGAGGCCGCGATCGCGCCGGCCCTGCACGCGTTGCGCCCCGGCGCCGCGGGAAAAGAGGCTTTACAGTCGCGACGACGCATTACACCTGAACTCAATCCCGGCACGACGCGACACGAACGTGATCACGCCCGTGCCCCCCGACCCGGATGTCACGGCTGAGGATTTGAGCGTGGATCGGTTAAAGATCGATGAGCCGGCGCTGGCCGGAGCGGCCCTCGAGGACTTCACCCTGGCGGAAGATCCCTGGCCGCTGTTCGGAGCCTGGATGGCGGAGGCGGAGGCCTCCGAGCCCGAGGACCCGAACGCGATGGCGCTGGCCACCGCGGGCGCCGACGGGCTGCCCGACGTGCGGATCGTGCTCCTGAAGGGCGCGGACCGGCGCGGCTTCGTCTTCTACACGAACGTGCAATCGGCCAAGGGCGAGGAACTGGCCCAGAACGCCCAGGCCGCCCTGGTCCTGCACTGGAAGAGCCTGCGGCGGCAGGTGCGGGCCCGCGGCGCCGTGACGCGCGTCACGCCGGCGGAGGCCGACGCCTATTTCGCGAGCCGCCACCGCGACAGCCGGATCGGCGCCCATGCGAGCCGCCAGTCCCGGCCGCTCGCCGACCGGGCGACGCTGATGGCGGAGGTGGCGGACCTCGCCGCCCGCTACGAGAATGCGCCCGTGCCCCGGCCGGAGCATTGGACGGGCTTCCGGATCGAGCCCGTGACGATCGAGTTCTGGCAGAATGGCGATTACCGCCTGCACGACCGGGTCCGCTTCACGCGCTCGGGCGAGGGCTGGGAGCGCTCGCGCCTCTATCCCTGACGGCGCATGCTGCGCCGCGGCACGGACCCTGGATTTCCGGGGGCTGTCCGCTTAGACCTGAGGGGCTGGGCGGCGGCCCGCCGGACCCTTCGGCGGCCCGGCCGCGCGGATCGAGAGGCACGGCCTTGGCTTCATCCGGCAACGAACGTCGGCGCGTCATGCTGCTCACGGGGGCGAGCCGCGGCATCGGCCACGCCACCGTCAAGCGCTTCTCGGCGGCCGGCTGGCGCGTCATCACCTGCTCGCGCCACCCCTTCCCCGAGAATTGCCCCTGGGAGATGGGGCCTGAGGACCACCTGCAGGTCGATCTCGCCGACGCCGCCGACACCGTGCGCGGCGTGGAGGAGGTGGCCCAGCGCCTCGCCGCGGAAGGGGGGCTGCTGCACGCCCTCGTCAACAATGCGGGCATCTCGCCGAAGGGCCCGGAGGGCGAGCGGCTCGGCGCCATCGGGACGCCCTTCGCCGATTGGCAGCGGGTGTTCCAAGTCAACTTCTTCGCGCCGATCCTGCTGGCGCGGGGCCTCTGCGACGAGCTGACCCGGGCTCGGGGCTCGATCGTCAACGTCACCTCGATCGCGGGCTCGCGGGTCCATCCCTTCGCGGGGGCCGCTTACGGGACCTCGAAGGCGGCGCTCGCCGCCCTCACCCGCGAGATGGCCTCCGATTTCGGGCCGCTCGGCGTGCGCGTGAACGCGATCTCGCCCGGCGAGATCGATACCTCGATCCTGTCGCCCGGCACCGAGAAGCTCGTGGAGCAGATCCCGCAACGGCGCCTCGGAACGCCGGACGAGGTGGCGAAAGCCATCTACTTCCTGTGCACCGAGGCCTCGTCCTACGTGAACGGGGCGGAGCTGCACATCAACGGCGGGCAGCATGTCTGAGCGCGGTTCCGCCGCACTCCTGCTCGCTGTCCTGCTTTCCACCGCTCCCGCCGCGGCGGAGCCCGCGGTGACGATCCTCGACCTCCCCTTCAAGGCGAAGGCGATGCGCGGCCCCGGCAGCGAGGTCGCGACGGCGGTCGCCACCTCGGGCCTCCTGCCGCTTGCCCGGCCCAAGGCCAGCGCGGCCGACACGGTGCCCCCCGAGGACGAGGAGGCGCCCTTCGCCGTGGTCTGGGGCGACGAGGGGGGCGCCGCCCTGACCCTCGTCGAGGGGCAGGTCCGTGCCACGCTGCTCGGCGCCGAGGCGGTCGAGGGGCTCGCCGCGGCCGAGACGCCGCGCGGCGCCCTGCCCGGCTCCCATCGCGCCCTGTCCGGCCCCTTGAGCGCCTACCTGACCGGGCCGACGCGGGCCTCGGGCGACGGCGCGCCCGCGGCCGCCGGCCTCACCATCCGCGAGCGCCAGCCCGTCGCCGTCAGCGCCGACCCGAAGCCGGTGCCGGTCTCCACGACGACCGTGCCGGCCGGCCCCGATGCGGTGTTCACCCGAGAGCGCCCCCGCACGATCCGCATCGGCGGCCAGACCGCCATCCTCGCCTCGACCCGCCAGGGCACCGACGCCGCGTCCCTCGTCCTCGTCGGTCGCCAGGGTGCGGCGCCGGGCGCGGCCTGGGCGGTGATCGCCCGCACGCCACCTCAGCCCGGCGGCCCGCTCTCGATCGCGGGCGTCGCCGATTTCGCCGGAGCCGGGCAGATGCAGGTGGCCACGGTGGCGGGGACGACGCTTCAGCTCTGGTCGTACGCGAACGGCGCCTTCGCGCTCGCGGGCGAGCGGGCGGGCTATGCCGGCGGCGACGGGGAGACGGCGCTCGCCGCGAGCCTCGACATCGATCGCGACGGCACCCCCGAGCTCGCCTTGCCGAGCGCGGAGCGGACGAGCCTCGCGATCCTCACCTTCAAGGGCCGTGTCGCCGAGCGCGCCCGCGCCGCCCTTCCCGCCCCCGCCGGCTTCGGCATCGCGGCCCTTGGGCGGGGTGAGGCGGCCCGCCTCCTCGTCGGCCTCGCCGACGGCCGGGTCGCCGTGGTCGCCCCGGACGGGGCGAAGTGATGAGCGAGACCGTGCGCCTGTTCCCGACCCGGCCCTTCGTCGGCGCCTCGATCGCCGTGATCCGGGACGGCCGCGTGCTGCTGGCGGCGCGCGCCAACGAGCCGATGCGCGGCGTCTGGACCCTGCCGGGCGGCCTCGTCGAGGCGGGTGAGGCTCTGGCCGAGGCCGCGCGCCGGGAACTCGCCGAGGAGGTGGGGCTCGATGCCACGGTCGTCGCCGTGCTGAGCCCGACCGAGATCATCGAGCGCGATGGCGAGGGCCGTGTCCGCCACCATTACGTGGTGCATCCGCACGCCGCCCTGTGGTGCGGCGGCGAGCCCGAGCCCGGGCCGGAGGCGCTCGGCGTGCGCTGGGCGTTGCCGGAGGAGATCGAGGGGCTCAGCACGACGCCGGGTCTCGGCCGGACGCTCGCGGAAGCCTTCGCCGCGGTCGAGCGGCACGCCGCCGAGAGCGCCGCATGACGGGGCGCCGCATCAGCAGGCATCGGCGGGGGCTGCTGCGCGAGGCGCTCTGCCGCCTCGGCCTCGGCCTCCTGCTCTGCCTGCCCCTCGCCCTGCCGCCGGACGTGCAGGCGCAGCAGCGGGGCGGCGCTCGGCCGGCTGCCAAGCCCTCGGAAAAGGACAAGCCGCCCCCGGCCCCGGCGGAGCCGCCGCCCCCGCCCTACGAACGCGACCTGATGCGGCTCTCGGAGATCATCGGCTCCCTCGCCTTCCTGCGCGGCCTCTGCGCCAGCCCGGACGCGAACGAGTGGCCGAGCCGGATGAAGGCGCTGATCGACGCCGAGGGCGTGACGCCGAGCCGGCGGGACCGGCTCGCCGGCGCCTACAACCGCGGCTATCGCGGCTACAGTCTTACCTACCGGATCTGCACCCCGGCGGCGCAGGAGGCGGCGAGCCGCTTCCTCGCGGAGGGCGAGCGGCTCTCGCACGACCTGGCGGGCCGGTTCGGCGGCTGATGCACCTGTGTCACAGGTGTCGGCCTCGGCGAAAATCCTTCGAAATGGGCGCGCGCCGTTAACCTCTTCGCAATTCCCGGCTGGTCCGGCGCACGGCCTCCGCCTATCATCTGCACCATCGCCGGGGGGTTTCTCGGCGCCAACAGATGCCGTGACGCCATGCAGAACACCTCCGGATCCGTGCCCTTCGAGGCGGACGTCGACGAGAAGCGCGCGGCGCTCAGCTACGTCTCCGAAGCCTTCGCCGAAGGTTGCCTCGACGGGCTCGACGGAGATTGCATGGCGCAGGCCGCCCTGTTCGCGGCGTTCCAGGAACTCGTGATGACCTACGGCGAGGAGGCCACGGCCCGGTACGCGGAGGGTTTCCCGGAGCGCATCCGCGGCGGCGCCTTCACCACGACCCTGCAGCACTGAGGGGGGGCTCGGAGCCTCGCCGCGCGAGACGGCGCGAGGGACACGGGATCATTTGGGGAGGCCACGCTCCTCTCGCCGACCCTCTCCGGGACGGGAGAGGGCGCGCGGCCCGGATCATCCCTGTCAGGACGCCGGCAGCGTCTCCGAGAACAGCACCGGCTCCCCGGTGCCGGGCGCGGTCAGCGCGCCCTCCCACATCACGCGCCGGCCCCGCACCACCGTGCCGATTGGCCAGCCGGTGACGGTGACGCCGTCATAGGGCGTCCACCCGCATTTCGAGGCGATCCAGCCGTCGCGGATCGTCTCGCGGCGCTTCAGGTCCACCACCGTGACGTCGGCGTCGTAGCCCACCGCGAGGCGCCCCTTGCGCGCGATGCCGAAGAGCCGCTGCGGCCCGGCGCTGGTCAGGTCCACGAAGCGCGCGAGCGAGAGCCGGCCCGCGGCCACGTGGTCGAGCATCATCGGCACGAGCGTCTGCACGCCCGTCATGCCGGAGGGCGACTCGGGATAGGGCTTGGCCTTCTCCTCCCGCGTGTGCGGTGCGTGGTCCGAGCCCAGGATGTCGGCGATGCCCTGGCGCAATCCCCACCAGAGCACGTCCCGGTGGGCGGCATCCCGCACCGGCGGGTTCATCTGCACGAGCGTGCCGAGGCGGGGATAGGCTTCCGCGCCGTCGAGGGTGAGGTGGTGGGGCGTCACCTCGACGCTCGCAACGTCCTTGTGGTCGGCGAGGAAGTGCATTTCCTCGGCCGTCGAGAGGTGCAGGATGTGGATGCGCGCGCCCGTCTCGCGGGCGAGCGCCACGAGCCGCCGGGTCGCCTTCAGCGCGGCCTCCGGCGAGCGCCAGACCGGGTGGGAGGCCGGATCGCCAGGCACGCGCAGGTCCTTGCGCTCCCGCAGCATCGGCTCGTCCTCGGCGTGGAAGGCGGCGCGCCGCCGGATCCGCGACAGGATCTCGCGCACGCCCGCATCGTCCTCGACGAGGAGCGAGCCGGTCGAGGAACCGACGAAGACCTTGATGCCGGCCGCGCCCGGCAGCCGTTCGAGCTCGGCCACCTGATGAGCGTTCTCGTGCGTGCCGCCGACCCAGAAGGCGAAGTCGCAATGCATCCGGTGATGCGCCCGGGCGATCTTGTCGGCGAGCGCCTCGGCGCTCGTCGTCTGCGGGTTGGTGTTCGGCATCTCGAAGACGGCCGTGACGCCGCCCATCACGGCGGCCCGGGAGCCCGATTCGAGATCCTCCTTGTGGTCGAGGCCGGGCTCGCGGAAATGCACCTGCGTGTCGATGACGCCGGGCAGGAGGTGCAGGCCGGTGCAATCCTGCCGCTCGGCGGCCGCGGCGTCGCCGAGATCGCCGATCGCGGCGACGCGGCCTGCCCGGATGCCGAGATCGGCCCGGTGCTCGCCGTCCTGGTTCACGAGCGTGCCGCCGCGGAGGACGAGGTCGAAGGGCTCTTCCATCGGGTTCGGGCTCCTGGCTCGGGGCGCCGACGTTGAGGCGCGGCCTGCGGCGGCTTATGTGTCAGCCCCTCGCCCCACGCAACGTCTCGAGCGGAACGCCCCATGCCGATCGCCCTGCTGCCGGACCGCGCCGTCGTCACCGTTACCGGCGAGGAAGCGCAGGGATTCCTGCAGGGCGTGATCACCTGCAACATCGAGAGCCTGCCCGAGGGCGCGGCGCGGCTCGGCGCCCTGCTGACGCCGCAGGGCAAGATCCAGTTCGACTTCCTGGTCTCGCGGATGCCCGGCGGCTTCCGCCTGGAGGGCGCGGCCGGGCGCGCGGCGGATCTCGTCAAGCGTCTGAGCCTCTACCGGCTGCGGGCCAAGGTCGGGATCGCCGTCGATCCGGCGCTCGCTATCGCCGCCGCCTGGGACGGGGCCGCGACCGCCGCCGCGGTGGAGCGCGTCGCCGACGCTCGCCTCACCGAACTCGGCGCCCGGCTCTACGCCGCCGAAGCCGCCTTCTCGGCGGATGCGACCGAGGCCGATTATCACGCCCACCGTATCCGTCTCGGCGTGCCCGAGGGTGGGCGCGACTTCGCCTTCGGCGACGCCTTCCCGCACGAGGCCCTGATGGACCAACTCGGCGGCGTCGATTTTCGGAAGGGCTGCTACGTCGGCCAGGAGGTGGTCTCGCGGATGCAGCACCGGGGCACCGCGCGCACGCGCATCGTGCCGGCGCACTACCCCGCGGGCGAGGCGCCCGCCCCTTTCAGCGAGGTGACGGCCGGGCAGAAGAGCCTCGGAGCGACGGGCTCGGCCGCGGGCTCGCGCGGCCTCGCGATGCTGCGCCTCGACCGGCTCGCCGACGCGCTCGCGGCCGGCGAGACCCTGCGGGCGGACGGGCGCGCGCTCGCCGTCGAGAAGCCGGCCTTCGCGACCTTCGCGTGGCCCTCCGCGGCGGATGCGGCAGCGGTCTGACGCCGATGGTGACGCAGACCGGGACTCTCGATCCGGAATCCGGCCTCATCGCCCATGCCGACGGCTGCCCGCGCTGCTGGTGGGCGGGGCTCGACCCGATCTACGTCGCCTACCACGACACCGAGTGGGGCGTGCCGGAATACGACGACCGCGCGCTCTACGAGAAGCTGATCCTCGACGGCTTCCAGGCGGGCCTGTCCTGGATCACCATCCTGAAGCGCCGGGATGGGTTCCGGCGCGCCTTCGCGAGCTTCGAGCCGGAGCGGATCGCCCGCTTCACGGAGGCCGACGTCGCGCGGCTGATGCAGGACACCGGCATCATCCGCAACCGCGCCAAGATCGTCGGGGCGGTCGCCGGCGCCCGCGCCTACCTGCGCATCATGGAATCCGGCCCCGGCTTCTCGCGCTTCCTCTGGGATTTCGTGGAGGGTCGGCCGGTGCAGGGGGGCGCCCGCAGCCGGGCCGAGATCGCCACCGAGACGGCGGTGTCGCGGGCGATGTCGAAGGCGCTGAAGGCGCAGGGCTTCACCTTCGTCGGCCCCACCATCGTCCACGCCTTCATGCAGGCGGTGGGCATGGTCAACGACCATCTCCTCGGCTGCCACCGGCACGGCCCCTGCGCGGAGCTCGGCCGCGCCACGCCGCTCAAGCGGCCCGCATGAGCGCCCGGCCGCCGCGGGCGTGGCAGCGGATGCTCTCGGGGCGGCGCCTCGACCTCCTCGACCCTTCGCCCCTCGACATCGAGATCGCCGACATCGCCCACGGGCTCGCGCGCGTCGCCCGCTGGAACGGGCAGACGGCGGGACCGCACGTCTTCTCGGTGGCGCAGCACTCGCTCCTCGTCGAGGCCATCGGCGGCGAGATCCTGCCGGGGCTGAGCGCCGCGCAACGGCTCGAATTCCTGCTCCACGACGCGCCCGAATACGTGGTCGGCGACATCATCTCGCCGTTCAAGGCGGCGATCGGCGATTCCTACAAGGCGGTGGAGCGGCGGCTCCTCGCCGCGATCCGCCGCCGCTTCGGCCTGCAGACGCCGGACCCTGCCCTCGCCCGGGCCGTGAAGCGCGCCGACCGGATCGCCGCGCATATCGAGGCGACCCGGCTCGCGGGCTTTGCGGCCGACGAGGCGGCCCGCTATTTCGGACGGCCCGAGGCCATGCCGCCCGCCGTGACGGCTTTCGCCGAGCCCTGGCCGACCGCCGAGGCTCAGGCGCGCTACCTCGACCGGTTCCACGCGCTCGCAGGCTGATCCCGATGTCCCGCCTCCACGTCTGCTCCCTCTCGCGCCTGCCCGAGACCATCGCCGAGACCGGGGCGAGCCACGTCCTCACCCTGGTCAATGTCGGGACCCCGATGGAGCGGCCGGCGGCGATCCCCTCCGAATGCCACGGCATCGTCGGGGTCAGCGACATCGTCGCGCCGCTGGACGGCCATGTGCTGCCCGCCGAGGAGCATGTCGGCCAGATCCTCGATTTCGTCCGGGCCTGGCCCCGCGAGAGGCCTTTGGTCATCCACTGCTATGCCGGGATCAGCCGCTCGACGGCGGCGGCCTACATCGCGGCCTGCGCCATGGCGCCCGAGCGCGACGAGGGCGAGATCGCACAGGATCTGCGCCGGGCCTCGCCCTCGGCAACTCCGAACCGGCTCCTCGTCGAGATCGGCGACCGCCTGCTCGGGCGGGAGGGCCGCATGGTCGCGGCGATCGCGGCGATCGGCCGGGGCGCCGAGGCTTTCGAGGGCGAGCCGTTCCACCTCGCCATCGGCTGAGCGCGTCCGCTACGAAAATACCGGGGGTGTGGCCGAAACGACGCCCCGGCCGACGAATCAGGGGGGCCGGCGGGCCGGCAGGGTTGTGCGGCCCCGTCGCCCCGCCTTAGAACCGGAACAAAGGGACACGAGGGATGACCGAAGCTCGATCTGCCGCCGCCCCGTCGGCGTCAACGACCGGCGTGTCCGGGACCAGCGATCTGCCGTTCGAGAAGGCTCTCGAGCAGTTGGAGGAGATCGTGCGCCGGCTGGAGCGGGGGGACGTGCCCCTCGACGAATCCGTCGCGATCTACGAGCGCGGCGAGCGGCTGAAGCAGCATTGCGAGATGCTGCTGAAGCGGGCCGAGGCGCGCATCCAGCGGATCACCCTCGGGCCCGAAGGCCGGGCCGAGGGCATCGTCCCCCTCGACGTCGAGTGATCGGCGAGGCTCCCGTCAGGATGGAAGCGGTCGCATCCCCTCCGCACATGGCCGCGAGGCCCGGGCCCTGCCCGGCTTCGTCGGGCGAAGCGGCGGCGGCGCCCGCCCGGAAGTGAGGTTGGTTCAGTGGCGCAGGTCGACACGTCCCTTCTCGACGGCATTTTGGATCCCTCGGCGCTTCGGCGCGTGCCGGAGGCTGATCTGCAGGCCGTGGCGGACGCGGTGCGGGCGGAGATGAT
>NZ_JAVDVV010000038.1:0-31043 GCF_031457035.1 Methylobacterium sp. BE186 | reverse complement strand
GGCTTCCGCGACGGGCTGCCGATGGTGACGGGCGCGCAGATCGGCGATTCCGGCACGGGGCTGCACCTCGCGCTCGGCATCGTCACCGCCCTCTATCACCGCACCCATTCGGGCGTCGGCCAGCGGGTCGACTGCGCCATGCAGGACGGCGTGCTCAACCTCTGCCGCGTGAAGCTGCGCGACCAGCAGCGCCTCGCCCACGGGCCCCTGCGCGAGTACAGCCAGTTCGGCGAGGGCGTCGCCTTCGGTGACGCGGTGCCGCGCGCGGGCAACGATTCCGGCGGCGGCCAGCCGGGCCGCATCCTGAAGTGCAAGGGCCACGAGACCGACCCGAACGCCTACCTGTACTTCATCACCCAGGCGGCCGTGTGGGAGCCGATCTGCGACATCATCGGCGAGCCCGGCTGGAAGACCGACCCGGCCTACGCGACGCCCAAGGCCCGCCTGCCGCACCTCAACGAGATCTTCACGCGCATCGAAGCCTGGACGATGACGAAGACCAAGTTCGAGGCGATGGACATCCTCAACAAGTACGACATCCCCTGCGGGCCGATCCTGTCGATGAAGGAGATCGCCGAGGACGAGGCCCTGCGGAAGACGGGCACCATCGTCGAGGTCGATCACCCGACCCGCGGCAAGTACCTGACCGTCGGCAACCCGATCAAGCTCTCGGCAAGCCCCGCCGACGTGACGCGCGCCCCGCTGCTGGGCGAGCACACCGACGAGATCCTGCGCGAGGTGCTCAAGTACTCGGACGAGGAGATCGTGGAGATCGCCGGCTCCGGCGCCACCAAAACACCTAATCGGGCCGCAGCCGAGTAGATCGTCTAGAACTAGTTCAGTAAAACGAACACGGAAACAAAATATACGCGGCGGCCTAACAAGCTGTTTTTGCAGAGTCTGTTCTAATCTGAGCTGCAATCAGCCGAGCGCCGACAATCCGGCGCCAATGAAGATCAGGAGGAACGACGATGACCCGATCGGCCCCTCAGCACTCGGTTCAACAATCTCGCGGCAGTAGCAAGGCGCAGGTTCAGCAGGTCCTCGATCGCGTCAAGGCTGATAGCCGCGACTCACTAACCGCGCCCGAAGGTCGGCTGGTCTGCGACGCTTACGGCATCCCGGTGCCCAAAGAAGCGGTCGCAACATCGGCACAGGACGCCGTGCAGAAGGCCGAGAGCATGGGATTCCCGGTCGTCCTCAAGATCGTCTCCCCGGACATCCTGCACAAGACAGAAGCCGGTGGCGTCATCGTAGGTGTCTCGTCTGGCCAAGCCGTAGCCGAGGGTTACGAACAGATCCTAGCGAGCGCGAAGCGCTACAAGGCCGACGCCCGCATCGACGGCGTCCAGGTCCAGCAGATGCTGAAGGGGGGTACCGAGGTCATCATCGGCGCGGTAACCGACGGCTCCTTCGGCAAGCTCGTCGCCTTCGGGCTTGGCGGCGTGCTGGTGGAGGTGCTGAAGGACATCACCTTCCGGCTCGCACCTGCCAGCCGCGAGGACGCGCTCTCGATGCTCGACGGCATCCAGGCTGCCGAGATGCTGAAGGGCGTGCGCGGATCTGAGCCGGTCGATCGCGAGGCGCTGGCCAACATCATCGTCAAGGTCTCGCAGCTCGTCACCGACTTCCCGGAAATCTCGGAGCTCGACCTGAACCCTGTCTTCGCTACGGCACGTGATGCAACAGCTGCGGACGTGCGCATCGTGGTGGATTTCGCCGCGAAACCCGCATCGCAGGCGCGATCGCAGGAGGAGATTGTCGCGGGCATGAACCGGATCATGCGCCCCGATACTGTGGCGGTGATCGGTGCCTCGGCCGAGGAGGGCAAGATCGGCAACTCCGTGATGAAGAACCTCACCAACGGCGGCTACAAGGGGGCGATCTACCCGATCCACCCGAAGGCCGACACCATCCTGGGCCTGAAGGCGTACCGGTCAGTCAAAGACGTGCCGGGTCCCGTAGACGTCGCCGTGTTCGCGATCCCTGCCCAGTTCGTGGCAGTGGCGCTCACGGAATGCGGCGAGAAGGGTGTGGCAGGAGCGGTCCTCATCCCGTCCGGCTTTGCCGAGACTGGGAACGAAGCAGGGCAGCAGGAGCTGCAGGAGATCGGACGCCGCTACAACATCCGCTTGATGGGGCCGAACATCTACGGCTTCTACTACATGGCCAAGAACCTCTGCGCGACGTTCTGCACGCCCTTCGACGTGCAGGGTCAGGCTGCTCTGTCCTCGCAGTCGGGCGGCATCGGCATGGCCATCATCGGCTTCTCGCGCTCGACCAAGATGGGAGTCTCAGCCATCGTCGGGCTCGGCAACAAGTCCGACATCGACGAGGACGATCTGCTGGCGTTCTTCGAGCAGGACGACTCGACGAAGGTCATCGCCCAACACTGCGAGGACTTGAAGGACGGGCGCAGCTTCGCCGAAGCGGCGCGGCGCGTCTCAAAGAAGAAGCCTGTCATCGTGCTGAAAGCCGGCCGAACCTCGGCGGGCGCGAAGGCGGCGAGCTCCCATACGGGCGCGCTCGCTGGCAACGACAGGATCTACGAGGATGTGTTCAAGCAGTGCGGGGTGATCCGCGCGCGTTCGCTCCGCCAGTTGCTTGAGTTTGCCCGCGGCGTGCCAGTTCTGCCGACCCCGAAGGGCGAGAACGTAGTCATCATCACGGGCGCCGGTGGCTCCGGGGTGCTGCTCTCCGATGCCGTCGTCGACAACGGCCTGTCGCTGATGGCCATGCCCGACGATCTCGACGCGGCCTTCCGCAAGTTCATCCCGCCCTTCGGTGCGGCAGGTAACCCTGTCGACATTACGGGCGGCGAGCCGCCGGTCACCTACCAGAACACGATCCGGCTCGGGCTGGAGGACGAGCGGATTCACGCGCTCATCCTGGGCTATTGGCACACCATCATCACACCCCCGATGGTGTTCGCGAGGAATGTGGTGGAGGTCCGCGACGAGATGCGCGTCAAGGGATTCGAGAAGCCGATAGTCGCCTCGCTCGCGGGCGATGTGGAGGTCGAAGAGGCCTCGCAGTACCTCTACGACCACGGCATCCCGGCCTATGCCTACTCGACGGAGTTGCCCGTCGAAGTACTCGGTGCAAAGTATCGGTGGGCACGCGGCGCAGGACTTCTTTGAACAAAATGGACGCTGCAGCTCAGTAGGACAGGATGCTCGCGGAGACACCGCGTGGTCAACCGGCTGTTTGGGAACGGCAGCCGAACAGGCACGTTGCTTCTATGCACGGCTCTATTTATCCCCCGTGAGCCGTGCGTTCACGAGGCGTCCCTTTGCCCCCGCTCACGCGGGGGTTTTCTTTACGCGAGTGCATTGATCGGCGCGCAGAGCCACAGCGGATTGGGAGTAGACCAGCGTGTCTCCGCGTAGGCTTGACCACGCGTAACGCTGAGATGCTCGATCATGTTTTCCCTTCAATTGGTAGCCGATGTTGCTAGATGTCGGGGTTCAAACGGTGGGCAAGCGGACATTCGGCGCGGTTCAGCTGAATGCCTCAGATCGAGCTCGAGCGGACTCAGGATACGCGTGCCGAATATGTCCGCTTCGAAGCGGGAAGCGGACGCCGTACAGAGGCCACAACATCCGCAACAAGTGCACAGAAGGGAGGAATTCCGGCGACTTTCACCGGATCGGCCTGCTTCATTTGATGCCAGCATCAACACATACAACCATGGGCAGTCGAAAGGTCTCCACGTTTGTACGGACTGCTCTCTCCCGAAAGGCAGCCCGCCTCACGGGTTCTTCAGCGGAAGCCGGCCTACTCCGATTTCGGCTTGCTAAGAAGGTAGACCTGCCACGTCAGCATCATGCTCGACGCCATCAAGGCCGCGTGCAGCAGGTGAAGGAGAAACGGTCCATCTTGCATCGGCTCGATCCTGCGGACGTAGCGGCGCCAGGAAAGCCAGAGCTCTGGCAACAACCGGGCCAACGCCCGCGGTGACGTGCTGCGCGAACCTCCCACATCCATCGGTTACGCCGAGGGCCCGAGCCTTCGGGTCGGCTGATAAGATCGGTCCGGGGCGTTTGCCTACGCCGAGCCAGTCTCGGAAACCGCGAAAGCCTTGGCCGAGAGCAGGCGCGTGACGGTCGCGAGGAGGTCGGTCTGCGTGATGATCCCCAGGATGCGCCGCTCCTCGTCCACGACGATCACGGCATGGGTGCGGCCGTCGCTCAGCGAGGACGCCAGCGCGACCACCGGCTCATGAGGTCCGGCCGTTTGCGCCTCCGACATCACCTGCGCGATGCCCACCTCGCCATGCAGTGTCAGCTCGCGCAGGCCGAGCGTGCCCGCTAGCCGACCAGCTCCGTCCACCACGGGCAGCGTCCGGATGTTGTGCGCGATCAGGAGCTCCCGTGCCCGCTCAGCGCTGACGTCCAGTCCGATGGTGACCACATCGCGCGACATGATCTCGCCGCAGGTGAGGTCGCCCTGCGAGCGCACGAGCGCGTGGTGTTCGACCTGCTGCAGGAGGCGGTCCAGGTCGGCCCGATCGATGTCCAGCGTCTCGTGCAACGCGACAAGGGCGGCATCGACGTCCTCCGGCTTGAAGCCGACGCGGAGCGGCACGGGCAGATCAGCGGTGCCATGGGTGTTGACCGGCGGCGCGACCGGGACGTGCGGGTAGTTGCGCCGCGCGATCTTGTGGAAGGTGATGCCAAGGGCGACCAGGATGACCGAGTTCACGCAGACCGGGAACAGCGGAAACAGGAAGCCGGCGGACGTGACGGCCGGGCCGCCGATCAGCGCCGTCAGGGCCGCCGCGCCTCCCGGCGGGTGAAGGCACCGGGTGAACGACATCGCGGCGATGGCCAGTGAGACGCCGACGCCGATCGCCACCACTGGGTCCGGGATGAAGCGGGCGGCCAGCACGCCTACGAAGGCCGAGATCGTGTTGCCGCCGATGATGGGCCAGGGCTGGGCCAGGGGACTCGCTGGCACGGCGAACAACAGAACTGCCGAGGCGCCCATCGGCGCGACGATAAGCGGGATGTCGGGCCCCTGACCGAAGACCAAGCCGCAGATCAGGCCGGTGAGCGTGATGCCCACGAGCGCACCCAGGCAGGCGATGAGGCGCTCGCGCAGGGTTGCGCCCGCCAGGATCGGCCTGAACAGGCGAAACCCGGCTGACTTTCCGCTCTGTTGTTTCGGGCTGACGGAGTTGGACATCTTCACGGTCCCCCACTTGGCCGAACCGCCGTCGGAGGCGCCCGCTCAACGGGCAACTGCTCCAATGGCCGACGCAGGACACTGGTATACCAGGCCTCCGTTTACGAGCCGCGGCCGAAATTGCAACGTGCTGAGGCACGCTGCCTGTCGGTGAGGCAATCCCAGCTCGGGCACTCAGCCGGAGAACCATGAAGGACATCGTCGCCACCGCGCTTCTCACGGTCGCCGCGGTGCTCGGCTGCGTTCGCTTCGTGGAGATGTTCGCGGACAGGCGGAGCGTGACCTCATGGGATCAGGTCACCACCACCGTTGGGGTGACGGCATTCCTGACCGCGACCGGGCTTACGCTCGAACGCGGCGGGATCGCGGCCGCGGCGCTGCTGCTCCTGCTCGCGTGGCTGGTTCATGACCTTGTGCGACGTCACAGTCCGTCCAGGTGCACCCTCGCGGCGTGCACCTGGCTCAGCATGGCGTCGCTGCTCGTCTACATCGCCCTGGACTGAGGCTGACGGCCTTGTGCCCAGGCATAGCCGGTCGTCCAGCAAGACCGAACATGGGGAGCATGCCAGCGCTCGTTGGCGCGGGAGGGGGCAGTACAGGTCTCAGTAGCCTGCCGTCCGGACCCGCGGCGGCGTACCGGCTTTGTCAGGCACCATCCCCAATCTGAGCCCTCGATGTTCAATCCGCACTGTGCCGCGTTCCTGCTCGCCGTCGAGGCGCAGAAAGTCATCGAGTTGCCGCTGCTGCGGATCGCCTGGGACGGTGCTGAGGCGCGGGTCGAGATGGTGTCGATGGTCGGCGAGAAGGTTGTGGCTGCCATGGAGGCTGGCAACACACTGCTCGCCTGCGGCACGCACGACCAGGTCGTCACCCACTATCGTGAGCTCGTCGTGGACACTACACGGCGCTTCACAGCCTAAGCTCGCGGCGTCAACCTTCGGCGCCAGTAGTGACGCGTAGCTGCACAAGCCAAACGAAGCTCATGCCCCGAAGCGGGTTCTGGGAAGGTCCGCTTACGAGCGGTCAGATTGGATGCGCCTGAGCGACCGAGTTTGGCCGATTGTGTTGAAAAACTCCTCAGCACGGATCGAGGTCTCTATCGCTGGTGGCTGCCGCTCGCCGCTGTCCCAGGTGTTGTGGGTTCATGCCCTCAGAAGAGGGACAAACGGAGTTTTTCAACACAATCGGCCGGGAGCGGAACTTCCGCTTTTGAGACGTTGAGGTATCGAAGCGGACGTGACAGCCGGGCCGCTCTGCTTTTGGCGTGCAGTTCGGACACGTCCGTCCGTGCAACTCAGAAAGCGTAGTCAGCTTTTGGTCGCGTCGCGACGGTCGCCCAGGAGGCGTCGACCAGACGCAATCACCTGAATCGTCTGACGCTCTAAGCCAGACTGGCGAGCCGTACGCTCGTAGATCCACAGACGATAAATCAGGCCTGCATCCGGCCCTAAGCCGCGGTTCAGGCAGTCGCATACGGCCTGCGTGACGATGTCTTTCAAGTGGTTGGCGCTGACATCGCGAAGGGCTGTATCGCTGCTCATGTCCTCACTCCTCGCATCGACCGGGCGCGGCAGAGATTGCACGGCATCCGGACGGATCGGTCGAACGACGACGGCAAAGACGAGTTGAGTGCCGGACTCCGGCTCCAGCTCCGCCCCGAACGCTCGCGCGACGGGTGAGCGTCGTTCACTCGCGGCACGCTCCGCTCGCGGAGGCACGCGCATCCTGTCTCGCTTCGTCGGCGCCTTGCCGGTGCTCTTCTTCGCCTGCACGCGCTTCGCGGGTTTCGACCGCCTCGGCATCCAAGGCGACCAGAAACTCCCGCCACAAGGGCCGGAGGTCGTAAGGTATCGCGTCGTCAAGCTTCGCTCGGAGCATCTGAACACGTGTTGCGCGCTCGTTTTGCGGCTGCATCGCGAAATTTATCTCCGTGCTGAGCATGGAGCGCTCGGTGCCTGTCGCGAAGACCTCTCGCTCCACTCGGACTCTCCGATGAACGCCGCCGAAGATCGGCTCCCCTTCGGCGGACTGGGAAAAGGTCCGGAGGAACTGAACCCAGTCCGCCAGTCGCATCATCTTGAACGGGCTGTAGTGAATCATGCGGCGGCCGAGAGTACCGTCCTGACAGTCTTAATGGCTATGCGGTTCGGTCCGCGAGCGGACCGGATTTCGCATGCACCGTCCGCATCCAATTCCGGACACGCCGGGTCGGGCTCGGCCGGCCAGGTGAATCTGGGATTGCCCTGTTTTTTGGATGGTCAGGGGACTTGGCTGAGCAAAATCTTTTGTGATGGTTGGCCCCGTCTCCTGCTCGTAGACGATGGGTAAGCGGTGGCCGAGCGCCGAGTATCGGCGCAGGCCGCACACGCGGCGGGGGCGATGGCGTTCATACCGTGAGCAGCAGACCCGCGTAGCCGGCAGCCCCGAGGAGGAAGGCCCAGAATCGGCTCTGACGCTCGCTGGGCACTTCTTCCTTGAGCACGTTCAAGACCACACCGCCTCCCAGGAATGCCGTGAGTGCCGCGATAGCCGCCTGCGAGATCTCCGTTGCTGATCCAATTCCCCAGCCGATGACAATGGCCGCAGCTAGGATCCAGCGTCCCAGACGATGATACGGCTTCTTGTGGTCCTCGTTGAGGCCATAATCCGTGACGACGAAGTGCAGTGCCATGGCCACGGTGAAGAACACGAGGGACAAAAAGGTCGTCTCCTCGCGGTGGAGGAGGAGATAGCCGACAAGCGCGTTGTAGACACCGAACGAGGCCATGTGGATCCAGAACACGGGCGGGCTGGTGTCTGCCTCCGCGGCTGCTTCGGCAGCGCGGCCGCCGCGTACCGGTCGACCTTGCCGACGTGAGCGCGAGGTCTTGGCCAAGCGGTCGAGCCCATAGAAGACGAGGAGGCCCATGAGCGCGATCAGGTACACGTGCCGCTCGGCGAGCGACACCGCTGTGACTTGGCTGATGGCCTCCTGGCCCGCCGCGAGTTCGGGCAGCAAGTGCACGAACACGTAGGCGACGGAAACGCCCCCTGCGATGGAAAGCCAAGCGCTACGGGGCGTGCCCTCGAGGAGGCGCAGCGACGGGGTGACGACGTGTACCAGCGCGAGGATGGCGGCAGCTAAGAGGGTGAGCAGGGTGGTCGAGAGCAGAGCCGGCTCCTCGCTGATTCCTGAGGCCTCGTTCCGAGAGATACGTCGGACCCACCCGGCTAGATCGTTGTGCCGAGGCAGGCAGTCGAACCAACCTGCCGCACTCGGATCGGGAAAGCCGTATGCGGTATCAGCCCAAGCCCGATTCAGCACCGACGAGTTGCCACGGGCTTTGGAGGGCTATTGTGCCGCGCAAGCATAGTCCTGATCGGCGGGCGCAGCTGTCGTCAGCGCTGCCCCGCACAGCGCCCCGGAGAGCTGAACGGAGCTGCCGTCGACAGCCCGGTCCGTCCCGATCACTCCAGCGCCCGTCGCACCCAGTGCGATGACGAGCCAAACTTCGCGGACCAATCATGGGTCGCGCGAAGCCAAGCCGGAAGCACGATCAAGTTTACTGCGGATTCAGGGGGATGCGGCAGCAGCCCTGTGTCTCTTCAGGCACGCCAGGTCCAACCGGCTGACAGATCTCGCCCGACCGTCTGCCAGCAACCCGGAAGTCAGCGCCCCTGCCGAGATCGCCGTGCCGTCGGCTCCCGTTCGATGCAGTGGGGCCCTCGCGGCATGCTAACGCTGTAACGCCCTCTCGACGGGAGCGGTCAGGCGAGCGATCGGCGTACACGGTCAGTGCTAAGCGGGGCCGCCACGCGGCGGCCCCTCAAGCTCAGTATCCGTATCCGTAATAGCCGTAACCGTAGGACGGCACGTAGCGGTAGCCCACATTGACCGGGCCGCCCCACGAATACCCGCCGTAGGCAGGGTAGCTGTAAGCCGGATAGCTGTAGGCCGGGTAGCCATAACCATAGCTATTGGCCGCAAGCGCTGATCCAACCGCCAGCCCGGTGATCCCTGCGAGAAGGCCCAGGCCAACGCCACGCCGCCTGTAGCCATACCCATAGCCGCGCCAGCCAACGCGGCGATAGCCGTACCCTCCGCGCCAGCCAATCCTGCGGTAACCATGGTTGTAACCGCCACGCCAACCGGCATGTCGAAAGCCGTGACCGCCAAAATGCGCGTGGCCTCTGTGGTAGCCTCCGAATGGCCGCGCTTCGGCCGGAACCGCTGTGAGAAGGCCAAGACTCAGAACGGTCGAAGAAACGAGTGCGAACGTGCGCATGCAAAGCCATCCTGTGTTGGTGATCAGAGGGCCAATCCTACGTCTGGGAGGGAAGGCCTAAGCGCAACTGCAGTCGTACGGGCCCGATGGGCCACGGCTGCTTGGGTGAGGCGAAACTCAGCCGCCTCTATAGAGGGATGAACTACGCTGTCAGAGTTGATCTGATCTTGGGCAATTCCAAGTTACTGCTTGATCGCCTTCTCGGCGTTTCCCACGTGCATCATGCACCCCTGCTCATCCTTCTTCGCGGCCTTTTCCGAGGCAATCTTCAGCTCGGCCCTAGCCATCGCAGCCTTGCCGGCGTCCTGGTTGGCCGGCATCATGGCGTCCACTCTCTTCATCTCGCTCGCGCAGTCCTTCTCGGCCGCCTGCAAAGGTGCGACGCCAAATGCGAGGAGGGCCGCCGTCAAAGCAAATGCCGACACGTTTCTCATGGTCGAAATCTCCGTTCATGTTGCGGGACTGCTCGTTGAACGGAGGACTGATACTTGCGTTCCGGCCTCGCTGACCGAGGCCCGCCGAAATGGCTCGCTAGTGTACCAACTTCATGGCGATCTCCCTGGACCTCGGTGTGGAGATCCAGCCGTCATCGGCGGCGGGAGCACCCATTCAGCCTGCCCCAGGTTGCGTCGAGATGATCGAGACCACTCGCTCGCGCCAGCCGATGTGCGTTGGCCCTCGCCTCGGCGGCTTACGCGCTACGGGTGCCATTAACTCATTTGCAAGGCAGTGCGTCCTGATCGGGCGGCCTCGTATCCGCATGAGGCAATACCGTTGACCGAAGTATCTGCGGGATCGGCCCTGGACGGGCGGAAAGTCGGTACAGCGCTGGACACAAACCCGAACCATGTTCTGCTGAAAAACTTGGTCGACTGAGCGCGTGGTCAGTTCCACGTCGCACAAAGCCAAAGTGGAGAAGTAGCATGACATGCTCACGCCTTGGGTCGGTGGCCACTGTACTGTTCTTCACCGTCAGCCCCGGAGCGGTGCTGGCGCAGACGACCCCGCCCGCGCCGGGCGCGAACCAGGCCGACCTCTGCCGCGACCTCGTGAGCTTCCTGGAGCGGCGCGGCGATGCCAAGCCCGCCTCGCCGATCTCGGTCGACCAAGCCAAAACCTACCAGCGTGACAACAATATCGTGGCCTGCCGCGACGGTGCCGTCCGCCTTCAGCAGGCCGGCGTCACACTGCCCGCCGCCCTTCTTGCAGTCGTCAAGGTTCCGAGCACGGGGCAACGGACGGCGAACGGCGCCGACATCCTCGTCCAGCCGGGCACGCCGAGCGTGACAGTTCAGCAGCAGAGACCGGAGATCACGGTACGGCAGCCGCAACCGGTCGTCAGTGTGACCATCCCGCAGCCCGAGATCACCCTCCGCATGCCGCAGCCGGACGTGAATGTCGCGCGCGGGCAGCCGCAGGTTCAGGTCGTGCAGTCGGCGCAGCCCCAGGTGCATGTGCAGCGTGCCGATCAGCAACCGGTGATCCACTACGAGAGCGCGGAGCCCAAGATCGTCGTGAACCGCGCGCAGGGCCAACCGCAGGTCCGGGTCGAGGCGATGACCCAGGACCAGGCGAACAGGGGCTCGCCGCAGCGGCAGGTGCGCCAGGTCTCAGCCTCCGAGTTCACCGACATGGACGTCATGAACGGGCGCGGCCAGCAGGTCGGCGACGTCGAGCGCCTCGTGCGCGGCGAGGACAAGAAGTTCTATGCCGTGGTGGGACACGGTGGCGTGTTCGGTCTGGGCGAGAAGGAGATCGTACTGCCGGTCGATCGCCTCATGATGCACGACGGGCGCCTGATGATCGTCGGCCTGACGGATGAGCAGATCAAGGCGATGCCGGGCTACGACGCGAAGGCCGGAAAGTACACCGAGGTTGAGGCGTCCGCGCTGGCACCTCTGACAGTTGCGGCCGTGCCGCCCGCACCGAACGTCAACGCGGCTGACGTCACGGGCACGACCGGGAACCCTGCGACGCGAAGCTTCCAGGTCTCGAACCTGCTTCGGAAGGACATCTACAACACTCAGGGGCAGCAGCTTGGCGACATCGAGCGCGTCCTCGTGGGCGTGGACGACAAGATGTACGTCGTCATCGGCCATGGTGGGTTCCTGGGGCTGGGCGAGAAGCAGATCCTGCTGCCGTTCGATCGGATCAAGGTGCGGGACGGCCGGCTGACTGTGTCCGGGCTGACGGATGAGCAGATCAAGGCCGTTCCCGAGTTCGACCGGAACGCCCGCGGCTACCGCGATGCGGATCAGAACCGGCAGGCCGAGTTCTCGGTGTACCGCGGCTGACCCCGCATGAGCCGCCGGGCCGGAAAGCCCGGCGGTTCCTGTCGAACAGCCGCCCGAGCCTGTTCGGGAGACGCTCCCGTGGGGGAGAGTGCGTCAATTCCTTCACGGGACGGCTCCGACGACCGTATCTCGATCCTCCGGCGCTGGGTCGCCGCCACCCGTCGCTTGACACGTGTCTTCGCGGAGCACGAGATCGTCACGGCCGCCGCGGGGGTCACATTCTTTCTGCTCCTCGCGGCGTTCCCCGGTCTCGCCGCCATCATCTCGATCCTGGATTTCGTTGCGGCGGCCGGGCGGGCAGACGCGCTCCTCTCCACCCTCTCTGCCATCCTTCCGGCCGAGGCCGTGGATCTGCTGGCCTAGCAGATCGACCGCTTCGCCTCAGGGACGGGGCTCGAGCTCGGGCTTCATGCTCCCGCATCCTACCTGGGCTTCGTCGCGCTGAGCTGGGCAGCCAACAAGGGCACCAAGGCAATCTTCCGCGCCCTGGATCGCATCTACGGGCGCGAGGGGGCACGCCTTTCATCACGTTCACGCTGGTCGCCCTCGCCTGCACCTTCGGCGCAATCGCGTTTCTGGTGTTCTCGATCAGCGTGATCCTTATCCTTCCGGCCGTGTTCGGTACCGTGGGGCTTGCGTCGGACCAAGCTCGCACGTTCGGACTGTTCCGTTGGCCAGCGCTTATGTTGGTCGTGACATTGCTGCTCGCGGGCGTCTATCGCAGTTCCGCGCCGCGGGATGGAAAGCCGTGGGGTGTTGACCTCCTGAGGGGCTTCGCGGCCGCGGTGCTCTGGATTGGAGGCTCGCTCCTGTTGTCCTGGTACGCCGCGCACGCCGAACGCTTCGCCGCCATCTACGGCTCCCCCACTGCGATCATCGGCTTCATGGTCTGTCTCTGGCTCACGACCGTGGCTGTGCTGGTTGAGGCCGAGCTGAGCGCTGGGGCATCCGCTCGCTCTCTGCTCACCCTGTGTCGCATCGCCACGCCCAGGGGGGCGGAGGGTTTGACAAGAGCCGCGCTGCGCTCTGGTCATAGATGAGGGCAGTGATGTTCGGTGCTGCTCCTAACGATGCGCGAGCTCGTCGAGCCAGCCATGCGAGGCACCGTGGCGGACGATGTCCGCCCGGGTGCGCAGGCTGAGCTTCTCCGCCGCGCGCGCCTTGTGGGTCTCGGCTGTCTTCACGCTGACGCCGAGGCGGGCCGCGATCTCCTTGTTGCTGAAGCCCTGGGCGGTGAGCCGCAGCACCTCCTCCTCGCGAGGGCTCAGCGCCTCTTCAGCACCGGGCTCGGCCGCGGGCCGGCTGGTGCTCGGCAGTGCTTTGTCGGCAACGGCCGGGTCGAGGTAGATGCCGCCCTCCGCGACGGCTCGCACGGCGCGCAGGAGATCCTCCGCCGCCGACCGCTTGAGCAGATAGCCCCGCGCTCCGGTCTGCAGCATAGGCTGAACGTAGGCTCGGTCCTCGTGGACGGTGAGGGCCAGCAGCCGTACCTGCGGGCAGCGCTCGGCGAGGTGCCGCGCCAAGTCGATGCCGTTGATGTCGGGCATCGAGATGTCGATGACTGCGACGTCGGGCGAGGCCTGGCAGATCGTGTCGAGCGCCGCCGTTCCGTTAGTCGCCTCGCCGACGAGGGCAATATCTGGCGCAGCCTGGAGCAGGGCCTTGATGCCCGCCAGCACGATGGGATGGTCGTCGGCGACCGCGACGCGGATCGGGTTCACGGCTCGGCTCCATCGGGGGGCAACGGAATCTCGGCGAACAGGGTCGTGCCCGATCCCGGTGCTGATTCGATCGCCAGCGTGCCCCCCAGCAGGGCGAGGCGCTCGCGGATACCGGACAGGCCGAGGCGGCGCCCGATCTTGCCGTGAGCGGCGGAGCCGTGGATCGTGTGGCCGTTGGCCGCGTCCGAATCGAAGCCCGCTCCGTCGTCCTCCACGATGACGCGCAGCCCGTCGGCCCGCCGATCCAGCACGAGGCTGACGCCGCGGGCGCGGGCATGCTTGAGGATGTTGGTCAGCGCCTCTTGGACGATGCGGTAGGCAGCCGTCTCCACATCCGCCGGCAGCCTGGTCTCGCTGCCCAGCACCTGAAGGTCCAGATCGATGCCGTGGCGTTGGCGCCACTCCTCCGCGTAGGCAGCGAGCGCCTTGTGCAGGCCGAGGTCGTCGAGCGCGGTTGGCCGGAGATCTAGGGCCGCGCGGTGGATATCGCGTCCGATCTCCGCGGCGAGAGCCTGCAGCCAGCGCACCTGGTTCACCGTGTCCGGCTCGCACGCCCCATTCCCGAGCCGCGTTTCGAGGCTTTTCAGCCCAAGCGAGAGCCCCGTGACGGTCTGACCAACCTGGTCGTGGAGTTCGCGCGCGATGCGGCGCTGCTCGTTCTCCTGAGCATCCGAGAGGCGCCGCAGCAGGTCAGTCCGTTCGGCCTCGGCGCGCTTGCGTGGCTCGGCGTCGGCGATCACGCCGTAGATCACGCTCGGTCGGTCGCCGTGGTGGAAACACGGGGCACGGCCCGTCGTTCGAAGCCAGCGCACACCGCCATCCGGACGGACGGAGCGGAACTCGCTGTCGAGCTGCGCATCCTCTGTCACGCAGCGGCGCAACGCCTGCTCGACGCGCTCGCGATCATCCGTGTGCACTGCCGCGAGGAAGGCCGCGAACGACCACTGCGCTTCGCCCGCCTCCGTCGGAGCGCGAGGAAAGCCGAGCAGAACCCGCGTGCGCTCCGACCCGGCCACCTCCTGGCGAGCAAGATCCCAACATACCGTGCCGAGTTCCGCAGCCTCGACGGCTAACGCTCCGCGCTCCTCGCTTACCCGCAACGCCAGCATCATCCGGGTCTCCTCGTCGCGCCGTCGCTGCGCGATGTCGCGCGCCGTCAGCGCCGCCAATCCGGCCGCGAGTGCGAGGCTCGCCAAGCCGCCGGCTACGAGCACGTAGAACGATCGAGACACGGGCGCGTTCAGCGCCTCGCTCGGTACCCCGAAATGCACCGACCAGCCGCTCGTGTCGGGTAGGGTGCGGTAGACCGTCTCGACATCGCTGCCCTCCAGCGTTGGACCGGAGTAGAAACCCTCCGGCGCGCGGGCGATCGCCGCGCGCAGAGCCGGGCTGGCGGGCCGACCCAGCTCGGACGCCTCGGCAGAGGTGCGCGCGATGATGTTGCCGCGCCTGTCGACGATCTCGCCCACCCATCCGGCCGGCGCACCGGCATCCCTCAGGATCGAGCTGACTGCGTTGGTCGCGAGCGCGACCGTGAGGACGTACCGGAGCTGCCCGTCGCGGATGACGGGGACGCGCAACGCGACGAGGCGCTTGCCCGACAGGGTTCCGACCGGACCGATGCCGCCGACAACCGCTCGCCTGAGCCGGAGGACCTCGTCGAAACTGTCTCGGTCGGCCGTGGGTCCCAGCACAGTGCCAAGTGGGCGCAGCAGGTTCACGATCTGGTTCCCGGAAGCGTCCGCCAGCTCGACCGTCTCCCACAAAGGCCGGCTGGCCTTGAGGCGCTGCGCCTCCTCGTGGAACGGTTCCAGGCTCGGGCTGTCGAGAGCCGGCGAGGCGGCCAGCACATCCAGGATCTGCACCTGTGCGGCCAGGTCCGCTGAAACCCGGTCGGCCACGCGCGCGGTGCTTTCCAGGGCCGCGTGCCGGGCAGCAGCGCGACCCTGTTCCGCCGTGACGTAGGCCACCCAGCCACTGAAGAGCAGGATCGGAATGGCCGCCGCAAGGGCGAGCGAGATCAGCAGGCGGTTGCCCGGGGAGGATTCGCGCTTCACGTCATCGGCTCCGGGTCCGTTCGCCTCCTTGGTGCAGGTGGATCTCGCGGGCCAGATCCGCCAGAAGGTTCGAGCGCGTGCTGGTTGCAACGCTTGAGCCCAGTCGGAGAAGATCTGTGGTGCGCGCCACCCTAGGGCTGCCTTTCCTCTGCTACGATGTCACAGGCCGGCACTAGAGGGTGTCAGGTTTAACGCTCTCCAGCGTCAGGTTTTTCCTGACTGACTCGCGGTTAGGCCCGACTGGGAACAGTACGACTCCTGCGCGAGGATGATGGGAGATGTCCCTCCTTCCATCGTCCGCGGCCGGCCCCGCCCGCCGTTCCGAGCCAGGATCCACATGATGACCGCTGCGCGTCGCGCCGAGATCGACCCGGATGAGTTCCCGATAAATCCTTCACGGCCCCCGCGAGTCGAGACCGGATCTCAGCGCCCTCCGGCCGGACTTCGCGAGGGAGCAAGGCCCCGCAACACCCTGCTCGCCTCTCTCCCGGACGACGACCTCGCTGCTATCCGTCATCAACTGGAGCGGGTCGCACTTCGACGGCGACAGGTGCTGCACGAGCGCAACGCTGCGGCCGCGTACGTGTACTTCATCGAGCGCGGGACGGTGTCCCTTCTCTGCCGCAGGGCCGGGCGGGACAGCCTGGAGGTGGGCACGCTCGGCCGCGATGACCTTGTGGGCGTGTCCGCGGTACTCGGGACCGCGCGCGCGCCGCATCGCTGCGTCGTCCAAGTGCCGGGCGAGGCGTTGCGCATCCGAGCAGAGGATCTTCGGCGCGCGATGGGCGGCCACTCGCACCTGCGCTCGCTTCTCCTGGCCCACGTGCAAGCGCTCTTGATCCAGAGCGAGCAACTCGTAGTTTGCCAGAACGACCACAGCTTGAGCGAGCGCCTGGCCAGCTCGCTGCTGCTGACGCTCGGGCACCTCGACGGCGACGAGGTTCCCCTCACGCATCGCTCCCTCAGTCGCTCACTCGGGGTGCGTCGGGCCGGTGTGACGACGGCGCTGGGGGAGATGGAGTCTGCCGGGCTGATTCGACGCGGCCGCGGCTGGATCAGGGTGCTCGATCGTCCGGAACTGGAGCATGCCGCATGCGAGTGCCACCGGATCATCCGGACGGAGCGCAGGCTCGTGGTCTGCCAGAGCGAAGAGGAACCGCGCATCGCGCGGAGGGTCGGTGCGGCCCCGTCCGCGCCGGCGCCGCAGCCGAGCACCGCGCTCCGGCCGTCGAAAGTCGCGATGCTCGGCCATGTCTATGCACGCTGAGATCGGACAGCTCGAGGCGAGATGGCCGAGTTGTGTCCCGTCTCGCCATGGAAGCGGCTAAGCATGGGCGGCAGGGTGCGAAACGGTTGGCTTGCCCTGATCGCGGTCCCACTCGTGTTGCTGACCTTGCGGGCGTCCTACGCCGTGACGATGCCAATCGCGGTCGCGGCCGTGGTCATCGCGGCGGTCTGGCCTGTGGAGGTGTGGCTCCGCCGCGTGCTGCCGGAACGCGTCAGCAGCCTCGGCACAATCCTGGTGCTGCTCGTCACCACACTGGGGTTCATCGCGGCCCTCTACTTCTCGGCCGCCCAGGTCGTACAGGCGTTCGCGCGGCGCTGGGCCGAGTTCGAGAGCGCCTATGAATCCGCGACGGCCTGGGCCGACCGCTGGGGCCTACCGCTCGGTGGCAAGGAAGGCTACGCCCGCCTCATTGCCGTCGGGCAAGACCTGCTGGGCAACGCCTACACGATCTCAGTCTACCTCGCCTTCATCGCCCTTCTGGTCGTCCTCGGACTGCCCGAAATTCCCACCCTGCGGCGAAAGCTTCAGGAGGCGTTCGGGGCCGATAAGCGGAGCGAGGTGGCCTATGCCGCCGACGAGATCGCAGGCAAGATCCGCGGCTATCTCGCTACCACGACATTGACCAGCATCATCACGGGCGTGGCCTCGGCCCTGTGGGCGCTCGCGATGGGACTCGACCTGGCCCTGGTCTGGGGCACGCTGAACTTCCTGCTGAACTACATCCCCGTCGTCGGCAATCTCGTTGGCATTGTCCCGCCAAGCCTCTACGCGGTGGTCCAGTTCCCGGACTCTGTCCTGCCGATCGTCATCTTCGTCGGCTTCGGCGCGATCCAGTTCACCGTCAGCAACGTCATCTATCCGGTTCTGCAAGGACGCAGCGTGTCGCTCTCGCCCGTCGTCGTGGTGGTGGCCCTCGCGGTCTGGGGCTGGGTCTGGGGTGTCGCGGGGATGCTGGTCGCGATCCCGTTGACCGTAGCGTTCGTCATCGTCTGCGAGCAGTTCCCCCGCACCCGCTGGATTGCGATACTGATGTCCGGCTCGCGTTGAGGACATCAACGGAAATGGGCGCTCAGTTTTCTCGGACCATGCTCACTGCGGCGAGGTTCAGCGACGCCGGAGTGGTCGCCCAAACGCGATGGCCCGCTGAGCCGTTCTTGTAGAATGGTGAACCCTTCCCCTCTCAGGTCTGCACCGAGCCGCATCCTGGCGGCCGCCCGCCGCGCGTTCAGCCAGTTTCTGGCGCTGCCCCTCGCGATCGTGGTCGGCTTCATCGTCCTCAACGTAGTGATCTATCTCGCCGACCGCGTTTGGTCGGACGGCCGATCACCGGCTGGGCTCGCCTGGCTCGGGGAACTGTTCGGCGATCATCAGGCGATCGGCAGCCTCCTGTCGACGCTGGCGTCGAGCATCGTCACGGTGACGTCGATCACCTTCTCGCTCCTGCTGATCGCAGTCCAGCAGGGCTCGGCCGCTCTTACGACCCAGGTCACCGACCAGTTCATGATGCGGCGGGCGAACCAACTCTACTTCGGGTACTTCGTCGGGCTTTCGGTCTTCGTTCTTTTGACCCTGCTCACGAACAGCCAGTTTCATCGACCGGTCTTCGGCTCGATGCTAGCGCTGAGCATGACGATGGCCGCGCTCTGCATGATCATTGTCATGATCTACAACACCATCGACCAGATGCGCCCGGAACGGATCGTGCAGTTCATCCACCATCATGTCCTGCATGCCCGCGTGCACGATGAAAAACTCCTGTGCAGGACCCGCCGAACACCGCGGCCGTACTGGATCCTGGCCTCGACCATCCGCTCGCCGCAGAGCGGATACATCGTCGACGTCCGGGAAGCGCGGATTCGCGAAACGGTCGAAGCACACGCTCCTGGAAGCGTGGAGGTGGAGCTGCTCGTCCCGCTCGGAAGCCGGCTCGCCGTCGGCGATCCCGCATTCGCGTTGCGAGTCGCTCCGCATGCCGTCCTTGCCCCTATCCTTCGCGACCGGATCGAGGAAGCGGTGATCGGTGCCGTCACGTTCGACGATGGGCGCAACCTCGACCGGGACGCGAGCTACGGCCTGCACCAGCTCGCTACGATCGCCTGGACCGCTACCTCGACCGCCAAGTCAAACCCCCATCCCGGGCCGGCGGTCATCCACGCTCTGCGCGACATCCTCTCGCTGTGGAGCCCCTGCGAGGCTGACCCGAAGGAGGATCCGATCTCGCCCCTCGTCTACGCCGACCGGACGCCGACCGAGGCGACCGACGCCCTCGAGACCATCATCGTCGTGGCCTCGGAATCGATGCAGGCGCAAACGCTATCCGACGCTCTGCGGACGATCGCCATTCTCCTCGACCATGTCTCGCAGCCGACGGCGGAGCGGCTGGCCGATGTCGCCAAGCGGGCCGTCTCAAGCCTCGGCGAGCACGTCCTGACGCGGCAGCTTGAGGCCGCGCTGAGTGATCTCGCGGACGCGCTTGACCGGCGGGGGTTCACGGGCGTTGGGGCCGCAATTGCCGAAGCTGCGAAACAGCTCGGCGCCAGCCTCGGCAAGCTCAATTCCCGCTCGACGCGGGTGTCGGAGACCACGGGTCCTTGAACATCGCTCATTGGAGGGCGACCACTCAATTGCCAACCGTTCAATCCTCGCCTCTGGGCCCGTCATCGAGCGGCAGCTGCGCCCGTTTCGCAACCCAAGAGGAGGGGAGGCCCCCAGTCCGTCGTCGATTACGGTCTCGGGAGGAACCACTGCACGAGCGGCAGGCAGGTGCGGCCGTTCCGGCCGAAGTAGGCCAGATCGCGATCCTCGGCGGAGAAGACGCGCGTGACGCGTCGGACTGGACGCGGTTCCAGAGCAGATCGGGAAAATTGGGAGCTGAATGCCAACAGCATCAGCCTACGGGCTGTAGCACGGTCAGAAGCGATCCAGGTTCTGAACGCTCACGGCGATTGCTCTGCGAGTTCCATAACCTTCAGCTAACGAATGTCCGCTTCGGAGACGCCACTCGGGTCAGCTTGATGGCAGGAATGGGCGCAAAGCTTAAGGTCTGCATTTTGGCTCAAGCTAGGCAACGCTAGCGAAGCGAAGCTGCCCCTGAAGTCTCAGCCGACAGGGCAAGTGGCGTATGCTCCTGAAGGATGCGGTAGACCTGCATGCGCGAACAGCCGAGCGCGGCAGCGATGGCGGCAGGCCCACTGCCAGCGGCGTGCAACGGCCCGCACTCGGCCGCGGTTGAGGCGACGCTTGCCGCCCGTGTAGGTGCCTTCAGCTTTGGCCCGCGCAATACCTTCGCGCTGGCATTCCTTGATGAAGCGCCGCTCCATCTGCGCCGCCATGCCCAGCACTGTGAGAACCAAATGGCCCATCTCACCGCGCGCCGAGACGTGCGGATCGAGAACGGTGACGCTCGCGCCGCGATGCTCAGCCTCGTGCACCACATTCAGCACGGCACGGGTGTCGCGCCCGAGCCGGTCGAGACCGGTGACCACCAACTCGTCGCCCGGCCTTAGGAACTCCAAGACGGTGACCAACTCGGCTCGGCCATCACGGCTGGCGCCTGAAACCTTCTCTGAGCGAATGACAGCGCAACCCTCGGCCTCCAGCCGGGCGACTTGGCCGTCGAGATCCTGGTCGAGCGTGCTGACGCGCGCGTAACCGATGCGGGGCATGGGATGTAACCTCAAGTTTTAGGCCCGAGGCTACCCGGTCACAAATAGTCGATGTCAACTCAGATGTTACGGCTCACCAGCTTGCAGGTGTTACGTCACGCCAGGGTATACCCTAATGCGCCCTGTCCATGGCAGATCGGCACGACGTTTTCCACAGACAGACCTCTACTTCAGCTGCAACAACGAATCGCCTAGTGAGTGAGCAATGCCTAACACGCGCCACTCCAGTGCCGCGTCGAGATGATCTTCACCGCCGAAGTTTCGCCTAAGCCGTCAGGCTGTTAATAGCGATCCTGAAGAAGGTGCACGGTACCTAGGGATCCTGAATGACCGCGTCGCGAAACAGTATGGCTATCTGGTGTGTTCCTAGGCGAGCACTACCTCCTGCATCCGCAGAAGCACATTTGAATTATTGGCGTGTGGCTGGACTCCGGAGAAAAAGCTGCTCGAAACACAAGGAGGACTTCCTTGAGATCGGTGTCCTTGTAACTAATCCCGCAACTTTGGACACGGTCAATATATTTGTGCCATTCCCCGCCGCTCGAGATAAGATTTCTGATCTTGGACCACGCTTTGACAAGACCGATATTGCGCAGGGCATTTTCAACGAGAAGCTTTCCTGCGGAAGAGCGAATGCAAGTAGCAGCTGGATCGATCTCAGGCGCCAGTCAGAGGACCTTTTTTGCAGAGTGCATGTTTTTTCAGAGAACGAGCAGACAATAGACCAGGCTGAGCTCAGTACCTCCTCTGAGAGCGGCGGTACGCGCATTACTATATCACGGAGAGCCATAGACCGTAGCTCCCGTGGCCTTAACGAAGGTGAGAGGCTTTACTTCCGCCTCCGAGTCATGACGGGAACAAAGAAGGGTGGCCCGTTCGTAAGGGTGATAACACCGCTTGACCACGCTTTTCAAAGTGGATTCGAGGAAGTGGAGTACATCGATTTTCGTTTGAACGAATCTCGAACTCTCCCGTCGGGAATTGAAAGAAGGATCAAAGACGACTCTGCTCGCGAGTTCGTGCCAATTTCTCTGGTGGCATTCCTAACTGCAGTTCCGGTCCTCGCGGAGCTCTCGGTGAGCCACACCGAGTTCCATAAGAACAGGCTGCTCGAGGAGTCACCATGGAATGACTACGCCCCGCAGCCTCTTCCTCCCGGAATGATGGTCTATCATTGGAAGAAGGAAGCCGAAAAGCCGATTGAGGACTTCGCAGCATTTGTGAAACTACAGACTAGGCGGACCGGACGCCGCGTGATTTTTGTCTACTTGGCAATTGCGTTCGCGTTTGGCATTGCAGGCAACCTAGCGGCTTCATGGCTTCAGGCATATGTGCCATGGTTTGATCCGGCGGCAAAAAAACCTGTTCCTGAAGCGCGGCAAATGGCCAATGACGAAAATGCAAATTCCCCAAGCACGACGTTCATGCAAATGCCGCCGCCGCAATTTCTTCCCCGCGGAGGCACCGAAAAATAAACATTCATTATTGACGTTTAGCTCGTGCGGTTGGTTTAGCGCGGATGGTGTGTATGAACTTGGTACGTGACCAAAATCTCCCGAGAACTCACGGAGGAACTGAATCGTTTCTCGACCGCGATGCGTCGGAAGCGTTACATTTTATTCTCCCTCTGTCCCACGACTATCCCGGAATCGAAAGGTGGTTTCGGAGCAAAGTAGCGCCAGGGCTCAAAGATGGCACTCGACACCTTTTGCGTGTTGAACGTGACGGTAAGCTCGCTGGCCTTGGGATTGCAAAATTCGATGGCAAGGAACGAAAGATTTGTACGGTAAGGATTAGTCCAGATTATGTCGGGCGGGGAATCGGACTTCGTATATTCGATGGCCTTCTAAAATGGCTCGATACCGACCAGCCTCATCTCACAATCAGCGAAAGCAAAATTCAATCGTTTGAGAGGATATTTGACTGGTATGGCTTTAAGCTGACAGCGACGAAATCGGGTCTATATGTACCCAATAGAAACGAGTTGCTGTACAACGATCAAGAGTCTGATTAGCTAAAATTTCGACGCTTCTCTCAATGCTTTCGCAAAGTCATCCAATGAAGCAGAGCGCAGAATAAAAATAGGTAAGTTGAGGGCATGCGAGTAAAGCAGAGCCTGTGACGTTGATGCTGCTTGCTGCTGATGAAGTTCTGAAATGCTGCGGATCGGCCTCGCTCGTTGATCTCTCAGCCTTCGCTCGTAAATTAGCTGCGGGTCTTCCTCGATGACAATTAGGCTTTTAGGGCGGAAAGAAGCGATTATATCAGGAGAAATGGGTACGAGCGTTGATCCGTTATCAATCAGGCTGTGTGCATCGAGCAATATTCGGCATATTTTATCATTTTCAATTTTCTTTTGAAGCGCGAATGCGAGGGATTTTTGATTGGTCTCGATTTCACTTGGGCTACTCTGCCGGAGCGACTCTGGGTCTACTCCCTTTAATTCTCGCAGCAGCTCACTAGCTTGCAGATGCATGTAGGCTGGATTTCTTGCTACGAAATTTCGACAAAGAGTCGTCTTTCCAACTCCAGAAATTCCAAATACCGGCACAACTATTCCGGTCATGGCGCCGAAAACATTTCTATCTGTGCCTTCTCTCGCCGGTCAGCGCGAAACTCATCTTCAATGTACATGTACGATTGAGGAGGCTTGCAAGAACGAGAGATATCACTTAGCGCCAAAGGGGTCCGGTAACGCTCAATTGCTCCGACTTTGATTGCAAAAGCTTTAGGTCGTCCAGAAAAATACTCATCAAAAAACTTTTTTGATACTCCCGATTCAGCCGCTGTTAGAGTCCAAATGTTTGTTGGAGTATCCATTAATATCTCCGCGATTTCAAATTCACCAAGTACCCCCGATATAGGCTTGGTGGCGTATACCAAAACTGATTTGATACTTGAGCGGAAAATACGTCTCCGGAATTCGTATTTTTTACTGCCATCAAATATCTGAACAGCGTATTGCGGTTTAATCGATAATAAGACTCTCATCTACGCCGCCCAATTCCAGAATGTCTCTAAACTGCATCTCAGTGATGTTTAGAAGGACCCAATATGTCGGCCGAATGTTGATCTCCTCAAGTAGCACTCCCCTAGTTAACCGGCGGTTAAAAGCAGCATTGTAGGTAATTTTGACTACTGACAATACTCCACGTCTCTGCCACTCATCGCGCAATTGAGCTTCCGTGTACACGCTCCTCGGATGGCAGTAGCGAATGAAGGCATCCTCATTCGCAAAGTCGCGACGGCCTCTCACTTCCTCTACGACACATACCGACGTCGCGACTGAGCGGAAATACGCAGGAGGTCGATCCATTGTTCGGTAAAAGATGATGCTATCTCCTTTGCTAATTCCGTCGAAGGATACATGCCCGATGTATACCTTATGTATCGTGTTTGTATGGGAAACGTCCTGCACGATTTCACGGGGTTCGTTTCTAAGAATTGAGTCTGGCAATAATTCTGTGTGCCATCGCGGCTTGATCGCTAAAAGCCAATATTTCTTACCAGAGGTATGGATAAACGGGTAGTCAGTCAAGATATCTCCGCTGAAGGAGCGCAGGTCACGCACAAATACAAGCTCGACACCATTCTTTGTGGTTTTCGTGCCCCACTCGCGAAACCCGTAGCGTCTCAATAACTTAATCAGATGTACATGTATTTCGAATACAGTAACGTAGACGCCATCGGCATGTTCGGATATTGCCGTGTCGAATATTTTTTTTACTACTCTTTCGCCGAGACGAGTTCCGCGGCTGTCAATTTTGAGTGTTCCAACCTTCAACCAATGCTTACTGGGTAAGTGAGGATCAACGTCCTCGATGCTACCGATCTCGGACTTGAGATACAACATCCCACTGATGTCGCCGTCCTCGTCGGTTACAATATATAAATCCTCGTCATTCTTTCTCCGAAACCATCCCTCGAAGTCATGTGAATACCCATCTTTTAAGCTATCGAAGAACGGGTGATCCAAAGATACGTCGCGAAATTTGGTGAGCTTTAGCGTTCGAGACACTGACTGACCCTAGTGCTACTATGTTGCTTGGTTCATACTCTAGATTGACTCGAGCAGCGGCAGCAAGCTTCGCGGAAGGGGCGGCTGTGGAAGCGGCTATCTGGTGCGCAGGCGCCGCTCCTCGCTCTTGGATGTCTCACAGGGTTCTTCCGGGAACGCTGCGAGCACATCCCCGTGAGTGAGACGAAAATGCTGGGCGGCAACCCAGGCTCGACGCCAACGTAGAGCATGAGCGGCTCCCCGCAGGCGTCAAGCTGATGGGCCTGTTCCGCTCGCTTCGCCCGGGAACCTAGCCATAGCTCGATTGTGAGCCCACTGAGCCCCTAAAGCGAAGCTGAGCTGCTTCGTTCGATGCCTGCTGCCCTAGAGAAACCCGGGCGCCTGTGCGGCGTCAAACGTGCTTTCTCAGCGATCACGGCGCTCGCGGACGGTGGTGCGTTCCTCGCGCCGCTCAATGCGCTCCTCGCGCCTGTCAGGATCGACGCCGAGGGCGTCACCGACGGTGCCGGTCGCAGCGCCGACAGCTCCACCTACAACGCCACCAACAGGTCCTGCGGCCCGGTTGCCATCCTCAGCGCCACGTTCAGCGCCGCGGACGGTACCCTGCGCCTGCGCGGAGAAGGCCAGGGGAATGGGAGATAGGACAAGGATGCCCGCAATCAGTACGCGCTTCATCAGGATCTCCTCTGTATCGCATTCGGATGGCTCCAGCGGCGTGACGGGGCCAAGGTTTGCATCCCTTCAACGGATGAGCGGTGAAAAGGTCGCCGACCTTGGCAATCTGCCGAAGCACGGCCAGGGTATGTCAGACGCGCTGGTCCGATCCTGAGAGTGGGACAAGCAGCCAATGCCGCTATGGTCGCCCTCATGCCTGCGAAGCTGAGCCCCCCTGAGGCTGCGCTGCTTCAGCTTGCTAAGCTGGTCGCGAGTGACCTCAACAGAGGGCGTGCGAGCTCGGGTTTGCAGAATGTTGGCTTGGCTCTCTCAGGCAACTCTGAGGCAGTTCAGATCCTTCTCAACCTCCTCCTAGCTGAAGCCAGCAAGAAGCGGCCGAGCAACAGGCTGATTGACGCCTTTCTGTTCATGGTCGGACAGGCACTCTCCGAAGCGCGCATGGTCATTGACGCCAACCCTCACGCTCAAGCTGAGACGCTCGTTGCTGAACTGAGGCAA
This sequence comes from Methylobacterium sp. BE186, assembly GCF_031457035.1. Lineage (NCBI taxonomy): Bacteria > Pseudomonadati > Pseudomonadota > Alphaproteobacteria > Hyphomicrobiales > Methylobacteriaceae > Methylobacterium > Methylobacterium sp. BE186. The sequence continues at coordinate 5,375 of NZ_JAVDVV010000038.1, read as the reverse complement.
AGCCTTGCCGCCGCTGCGAAGGCTGGCCGGATACCGCCGGAGTTGCTGATGGCGGTGGCGCAGCAATTTGCGGCCGCCAAACTCGATCTCGGCGAGGAGCTGCGTTCCGTCGTGCACATGCACTCTGAGCGTGCGGCTAGCCATGGTCCCGAGCTGGACCCGAATGACATCGCTGCGCACTACGCGGCGCTGGCCGAGGCCCTCGACCACGATCCCTTCCTGCTCCAGGCACAGCTCTCCGAGCAACTGGCAGCATTCGCTGACGAGCAGAAGAGCCTCATCACGGCCTCGCTCGTCACAACGGACGTGCCCGCGATGCGCGAGGCTGCTGTTGGTTGGCTGCTCGATCCAAGCGCAGGAGTCAGCCGCCGCGTGGCGCAGACCCTTGCTCATGCCGCCGCGGAGGGGCTCGTGTCGGCCGCGAGCGCGGACCGAATGGTGCTGATGCGCCCTTGGGTGCCGGAGCCCGTGCAGGCGAGCATCGACGTCGCCGTGCGCGCCTGCCGTCAGCGCGGCAAGCTACCCGCTCCACACCTCTCCCTGCAGGTCAGCGCCGTGATCGCCTCAGGCTGCGACGGCGCAGGCGCGCAAAGCTTCTTCGTCCTGCTCAAGCGCGGCCGCAAGCTGGCGTTAGCGTCGCTCCTCGTGAAGCATGGCTTTGGTGTGCGGGATGCCTGGGTCCGCGACGGGCTGAGCCAGCGAGAGGCCGCCCAGTTCGTGGCCGAGATCGCGCATGAGCTGGATCCGTTCGATGCCTCGCTCGAGATCGTTCAGGCTGCCATTGCGCACGGGCTCGCGGCCAACCTGGGAAAGGGCGAAGCGCCGCCTTTCGGGCTTGTGCAGTTCCTCGAAGTGGTTGGTCTCACTCAGGTTCGGCCGGAGCGACTCGCCCCTGCGGCACTCATGGCGGAACTCCTTGAGGAGGTGCCTGCCGAGCAGAAATCAGCGAAGGCGGTGGCTCGGGCGCTCACAGCATCGAAACGCTGGTCCCAGCAATACGCCTTCGTGCAATCCTGGTTCGAGCAGGGCGAGGCGGCGCAGACCCTCGTGAGCGCCTCCGGGAGCAAGAAGGAGAAGCAGGACGCGGTCCTGCGAGAGATCCTTCCCGCGCGCCGCGCTCGCTGGGCTGAGTTGCTCGCTTGGACAGCCAGAGCGGCACAGGATCAGGTGGAGGACGACGACTGGATCGATCTCGCCCTCGTCGCCCAGGAACTGCTCGGCGGCCGCCCCCTGGCTGGAATTCCGGTCGCAGCTTGGATTGCTAGCAACACAGTTGCAGCACTGAGCAGCCGCTAAATCGCTCCGACTACCAACTGCATGAACGTACCGGAAACAGCCCCGAACGCCCCAATCGTCCGCCAGGAGCTTCCAGGATGCGGGCCCCTGAACATTCGTAGCTCAGCAGCAGCGTGGGCATGCCCGTCGTGACCAAGAAACGCGAAATCACCATGAGCGCGAGGACGAATAGATCGAGGACGCTTGCCACCACGGAGCGGTGATTGTCCGCTGCCGTGCGATAACAGCCGGTACAAGCCGTGGCCAAATGTGGGCTAAGCTGTGGGGCGACTGACCAATTCGATCTCAAAAAACCAGTGGTAACAGTCACTTAGACAAAATAAGTGGCGGAGAGGGAGGGATTCGAACCCCCGATGCCCTTGCAGGCATGCCGCATTTCGAGTGCGGTGCATTCAACCGCTCTGCCACCTCTCCGCGAGGTGCCTCGACGAGACGGGCGGTGCCTAGCACACGTGCTCACGCTCCGACAAGCGGTTCGCGCGCGATCACGCCGCAGACACCCGCCCCGCTGCCGTCGCGCGCAGCCCGGCCGGTGCGGCCGGGCCCCGAAGTCGCGGTCAGGCCGGCTTCGGCGAGGCCAGGGCCGCGGCGACCGTGCGGGCGAAAGCGACGGGATCGCGGGGGGAGTCGCCGTCCTGGATGCGGGCGAGGTCGAGGAGCGTGCCGGCGGCATCCGCGACGTCGCCCTCCGGCCCCTCGGCGAGCGAGCGGATCAGCGGGTGGCGCGGGTTGATCTCCAGGATCGGCAGGCCCGCTGCCGCCCGCCCCGCCCGGCGCAGCAGGCGCTGCATCTGGAGGTCGGGGCCACCTCCCGAGGCGGAGAGCACCACGGCGCTGTCGACGAGCCGGTCGGTGACGCGCACATCCGAGACCTCGCCGCTCAGTGCGCCCTTGATCGCCGCCACGAGGGCGTCGAGGCTCTCGGGCGCTTCCGCGCTCTCCTCTCCGGCCGCGAATTTCGAGAGATCGATGCTGCCCTGCGTGACCGACCGGAGGGGCTTCTCCTCGAAGCGGGCGAGGGCCTCCGGCCAGAAGGCATCCACGTGATCGGAGAGCAGGAGCACCTCGACGCCGCGGGCGCGGAAGCCCTCGAGCTGCGGCGACTTCCTGAGCGCGTCCACATCGTCGGCCACGAGGTAGTAGATCGCCTCCTGCCCGTCCTTCATCCGTGCCACGTAGTCCGGCAGGGAGGTCCATCCCTCGACGGCTGAGGAGCGGAAGCGGAGGAGCGGGGCGATCTCGCCGCGCCGCTCGTGGTCCTCGTAGATGCCCTCCTTCAGGACGGGGCCGAAATTCTCCCAGAACGCAGCGTAGGAATCAGCCTCCTTGGCGCGGGTGGCGAGTTCGGACAGCACCCGTCCCGTGACCGCGCGGCGGATCTTGGCGAGCGCGGGCGTCGCCTGCAGCATCTCGCGGGAGACGTTGAGGGGCAGGTCCTCCGTGTCCACCACGCCCTGGACGAAGCGCAGCCAGGAGGGCAGCAGCCCCGCCTCATCCGTGATGAACATGCGCCGCACGTGCAGGCGGACCTTGCTCTCGCGCTCGTTGTCGAGCGCCTGGAACGGCTTCATGCCGGGCACGAACAGCAGCGCCGAGAATTCGAGCGCCCCTTCGGCCCGCCAGTGCAGGGTGGCCCAGGGCTTGTCGAAGTTCATGCCGACCTGGCGGTAGAACTCCGCGTATTGCTCTTCCGTGATCTCGGATTTCGGCTTGCGCCAGAGCGCGGTGCCCTGGTTCGCCGCCTCCTCGCGGCCCTCCTGCACGATGGCGATCGGGACGGTGATAAAGTCCGCCCATTTCCGCACGACATGGTCGAGGCGGTAGGGCTCCAGGTACTCGTCGGCGTCCTCCTTGAGGTGCAGCACGATGTCGGTGCCGGGATCCGGACGCTCGGCCTGCTGCAGGGTATAGCTGCCGCCGCCGTCGGAGGCCCAGGTCCAGGCCTCGTCCGAGCCCGCACGTCGCGAGGTCACCGTCACGCGGTCCGCTACCATGAAGGCCGAGTAGAAGCCGACGCCGAACTGGCCGATCAGGCTCGGGCGCTCGTCCGGCTTCGCCTCGGCGAGCGTCTGGCTGAAGGCCCGGGTGCCGGAGCGGGCGATCGTCCCGAGATTCTGGGCGAGATCCTCCTTCGACATGCCGATGCCGGCATCCGACAGCGTCAGCGTGCGAGCAGCTTTGTCCGGGATGATCCGGACCTTGGCGTCGGGGGGAAGCGCCGGGCCCGCAGCGGTCAGCGCCTCGAAACGGCGCCGGTCCATCGCGTCCGCCGCGTTCGCCACGAGCTCGCGCAGGAAGATTTCCCGGTCGGAATACAGGGCGTGGACGACGAGGTCCAACAGGCGCCCGACCTCGGCACCGAATTCGTGCCGCTCCACGGTCTCGCTCAAGGTGTAGCCTCCGCTCCGCGAAAAAACCGGGGCCGATATGCCGTCGCATCGAGCCGAATTCAATGCTCCGGGGCCTCGGAGCCACGGTCTCAGCCAAAGGCTTGCAGCCCCGTCTGCGCGCGGCCCAGGATCAGGGCGTGGACGTCGTGCGTCCCCTCGTAGGTGTTGACCGTCTCGAGGTTCTGGGCGTGGCGCATCACGTGGTACGCGCCCATGATGCCGTTGCCGCCGTGCATGTCGCGGGCGGTCCGGGCAATGTCGAGAGCCTTGCCGCAATTGTTGCGCTTGATCAGGCTGATCATCTCCGGAGTCGCGCGGCCCTCGTCGAACAGGCGCCCGACCCGCAGGGACGCCTGCAATCCGAGCGCGATCTCGGTCTGCATGTCGGCGAGCTTCTTCTGCACGAGTTGGGTCTGGGCCAACGGCCGCCCGAACTGCTTCCGATCGAGGGTGTAGGCGCGCGCCCGGTGCCAGCAATCCTCGGCCGCGCCCATCGCGCCCCAGGAGATTCCGTAGCGCGCACGGTTGAGGCAGCCGAACGGGCCCTTGAGGCCGGAGACGTTCGGCAGGAGAGCGGAATCCGGCACCTCCACGTCCTCCATCACGATCTCGCCCGTGACGGAGGCGCGCAGGGAGAGCTTGCCCTCGATCCTGGGTGTCGAGAGGCCGCGCAGGCCCCTCTCGAGCACGAAGCCGCGGATCGCACCGCCATGCGCATCCGACTTCGCCCAGACCACGAAGACATCCGCGATCGGTGCGTTCGAGATCCAGCTCTTGGTCCCGCTCAGCCTGTAGCCTCCGTCGATGGCGCGCGCGCGGGTGAGCATGCCGGCCGGGTCGGAGCCCGCATCGGGCTCGGTGAGACCGAAACAGCCGACCCACTCGCCGCTGGCGAGCTTCGGCAGGAGACGCCTGCGCTGATCCTCGTCGCCGTAGGCGAAGATCGGGTACATCACGAGGGAGGATTGCACGCTCATCATCGAGCGGTAGCCGGAATCGATGCGCTCGATCTCGCGAGCCACGAGGCCGTAGGCGACATGGCTCGCATTCGCGCAGCCATACGTTTCCGGAAGCGTCAGCCCGAGGAGCCCGACCTCGCCCATGCGGGCGAAGAGGGAGCGGTCGGTGCGCTCTTCCGCGTAGGCCGCGACGATGCCGGGAAGGAGCTGGTTCTGCGAGAACGCACGTGCCGTCTCGCGGATCGCCCGCTCGTCCTCGGTCAACTGGTCGTCGAGCAGGAAGGGGTCCTCCCAGACGAAGGAGGCGACCGCGGCACCCGTGTGCGCGGCATCTCTCGAAGTCCCGTTCGTCATCTCGCCTCGTTCCGTCGGGAGAGATCGCCCTCCGGACGCGGCGGCGGGCAACCGCAGCCGCCGGAGGGCGAGCCGTCTCGGAGCGATCTAGCCCGGCAGCCGCTTCGTGCCAGGGCCGAACGACGCGCGAGCGCGGGAGATCCGTCGAGACCAGCTCACTCGACCGTGACGGACCTATTCGACCGTGACGGGCCTATTCCACCGTGACGGACTTGGCGAGGTTCCGCGGCTGGTCGACGTCTTTGCCCATGACCACCGCCGTGTGGTAGGCGATCAACTGCATCGGCACCGCGTAGACGATCGGCGCGATCACCGGGTCGAGAGCCGGCATCGTCAGCGTCGCCAGCGTCTCGAGGCCCGCCTCCGCCGCCCCCTT
>NZ_JAVDVV010000037.1:0-46966 GCF_031457035.1 Methylobacterium sp. BE186 | reverse complement strand
CGCCGGTTGGCCGGCCGCGCCGGCCAGACTGTCCGTGGTGGAGCGGCCGACCGTGCACTAACTTCCAACCTGGGCCACCGCGTGGGGGCGGACCACATCGACCAGACGAGCCCAGAGTTGAAGGATCAGCGTGCTGCTCTTGTGCACGACGCCGACAAAGATCAGCTGCGCCCCGCGATCCTGGGCGACCTGGAGCAGGCATGCAGCTTGGTCGGTCGGGCAATCCTGACGGAGCCTCTCCGCGGGAAGGACCTCCGCGCGGTACAGGCCGGTACTGGTCAGATCGACGGCCAGCTCGTCCGTCAGGCGTGCCAGGCGCACTGCGTGTTGAGCAGATTGATCCGCGGGCTCACCCGAGGTGTCGAGCAACTTGAGGGGCAGCACTGCCACCGGCACCGGCGTGGTGCCTGCCGCGCGGACCGGTGTCCCGGCGAGCCATGCGAGTGCGCCTGCGACCACGCCGATCCGAAAGAAGCGCCGCACGGCGCCGCGTTCGATGTAGGTCAACATCGCCGTCTCCTCCCGAAGGAATCCAGCCGATCCGCGCCGGCCAGCGCGTCACGGTCTAGGCGACACATGCCGTCCGATCTTGCCATTCGGCGCCAAAGCGCCGAGCCTGCCGACAGGGAGACCTTTCATGCCGGCATACGGCCTGACCAGGGCGCGCACGATGGGGCCGATCGCCGACGCGGTCTCCGCGGCCGGCGGCTCGGTGAGCCGCGTCTTCGGCCGCGCCGGGATTCCGCTGACGCTCCTCGATACCCCCGACCAGCTGATCCTGCTGCGGGATCAACTCACGCTCGTCGAGGCTGCCATCCGCGAGATCGGCGATCCCGCCCTTCCGGCCCGGCTCTCGACCCGCACCGGCATCGTCGGTCTGGGCCCCATCGGCATTCAGGTGCAGTCTGCCGAGACCCTTGGAGCCGCCCTTGGACGCGTGGAGATCGTCACGCCCCTTCTCCTGCAGACCGCGACCCGGACCGGCGTTCGCTGCCGGGGCGCGGAAGCCTTCTACGGTTACGGCGTCGCCGAGCGGATCGAGAGCGGGCGTCAGGCCAACGAGATCCTGGCGCTGGGCTACCTGCTCGGTACGGTGCGCCATTTCCTCGGCGCGGTCTGGCGGCCGAAGCGCGCCGTCGTGACAGGGGCGTGGCTGCCGGCCCGCAGTGACATCGAGGCGCTGTTCGGATGCGAGGTCGCGCTGGGCCCGCGCGCAGGGCTCGTCTTCCCTGCCGCTCTTCTCGATACCGTCAACCCGCTCCCCCTTCATCCTGTCCACGAAGGGGGCATGAAAGACGCGCCGATCGGCGATCGGCTGGCGGATTGCGTCGCACACGTGATCGGCCTCGATCTCGACGAGGGCCGTCCATCAATCGGGCGGGTCGCCCTGCGCCTCGGCCTCTCGCGCCGAACCCTCCAGCGCCGCCTCGAGGAGGCTGGCACCTGCTACGCCGACATCCATCGCCGCATCATCCTGCGCCGTGCCTGTGAGCGGCTGGCAGAGCCGACGCCGAGCATCGGCCGCATCGCCGCGGACATCGGCTACGGGGATGCCGCGCACTTCACGCGCGCGTTCCTGGGATGGACGGGAGTGACGCCCAGCCAGTGGCGGCGGCACCACGTGCTGCGATCCTGACAGGGCGGAAGGCGGCCGGATTGAGCTTGAGACGGACGTCCGGTTATCGAGAACCATCCGGGCTCGCTCCTATGACCGACCAGAGTCGGTGGAGGCCTGTCTCCTCCTCCGGCAGACCTTCTCCGAAGCAGGCGTACCGCTTCCCTCCACCACCGGTCGCCCGGCTCGCCCATCAGCCTACCTGAGAGCAGACCTCCTCAGAGCCTGCTTCGTGTCACGAGTTCGCTTCTGGCATGTTTGGCTGAGCTCCCGAAGGCTGCGAGCGGCCGTGCCCATCGATCGCCTCATTGAACATGCGGATCGAACGGCATCATTCCCGACGACGTTCAGGTCAGGTCGGGCCGGGCGTAGATGCCCGGTTCGCCGTCGATGGCTGCGGGAAGGCCCAGCAGGGTAGCGATCTCGATCCCCTCGGTCCCAGCCAGCAGGTCGGCGAGCGTGTATCGGTCGAGTACGGCAAGAAAGGCTGCCAGAGCCTCGCCGAGAGCGCGCCGGAGCCGGCAGGGCGCCGTGATGGCGCAGGCGCCGCCGGCGAAACATTCGACCAGCGCGAGATCGTCCTCGGTCTGGCGCACCACCGTGCCGACGACGATCTCGGCCGGCGGCCTCGCGAGGCGAAGGCCGCCGCCGCGCCCCCGGATCGTCCGGATCAACCCCAGGCGTCCAAGCTGATGCACCACCTTGGTCAGGTGGTTCTCGGAGATGCCGTAGGCGCGCGCAATCTCCGCGATGGAGCTCTGCCGGGGCTCGTGAAGGCCGACATAGATCAGAGTGCGCAGGGCGTAGTCGGTGTAGCGGGTCAGGCGCATGGCGACTCCGGAGGAAACCATAAGGTATATTCGATTGGCATCTTTTCAAAGGTGACCTAAAAGGTGCACGCGATTTGCATCTTTGAGAGTTGCACATGCCGACCTCCCTGTCCGCCAACACCATGTCCGTCGTCAAAGCGACCGTGCCGGCACTCGAGGCGCACGGCCTCGCGATCACCCGGCGCATGTACGAGCGCTTGTTCCAGGATGCCGCGATCCGCGACCTCTTCAACCAATCGCACCATGGCGAGAGCGGCTCGCAGCCGAAGGCCCTCGCCCAGGCGGTGCTGGCCTATGCCCGCAACATCGACAACCTCGGCGTGCTCGCCGGCGCCGTCGAGCGCATCGCCCAGAAGCACGTCGCGCTCAACATCCTGCCCGAGCATTATGCTTCCGTGGCCGACGCGCTTCTCGGCGCGATCCGGGACGTGCTGGGCGAGGCGGCGACACCGGAGATCTGTGCTGCCTGGGGCGAGGCATACTGGTTTCTCGCCGAGTTGCTGATCGGGCGCGAGGCGACGATCTATCGCGACCTCGCCACGAAGCCCGGCGGCTGGAACGGGTGGCGCCCCTTCACCGTCGAGAGCGTCACACGAGAGAGCGAGACGATCCGGTCCTTCGTCCTCGTCCCGGCCGATGGCGGACCCGTCCTTCGCCACGAGCCGGGACAGTATCTCGGCCTCCTCCTCGACCTGCCGCAGCACGGCATCCTCAAGCGGAACTACTCGATCTCCTGCGCGCCGAACGATCGCGCCTACCGCATCACCGTCAAGCGGGAGGGAAAGGCGGATCAGGCCGCCGGCATCGTCTCGACCTGGCTGCACGAATGCGCTGCGCCCGGCACCGTGCTGAGCGTGGCTCCGCCGACCGGTGAGTTCTTCCTGGACCGAGAGACGCGCGATCCGGTGGTTCTGGTGAGCGGCGGGGTCGGGCTCACACCGATGATGAGCATGCTGGAGACCATCGCCGAGACCAGTCCGGACCGGCCCACCTGGTACGTCCACGGCGCGTTGAACGGGCGCGTGCACGCGTTGCGCGAGCATGCCCGCGCCATCGCGGCCAGCAACGGGAACCTGCGCCTGCAAACCTTCTACGCGGAGCCGGAGGCGGAGGACCGAGAGGGTGAGCATTATGACAAGTCAGGTCTGATCACGGCTGACTGGCTCGTGGCGCGGACCCCGCATCAGCGGGCGACCTACTACCTGTGTGGGCCGAAACCCTTCCTGCGCGCCCTCGTGAACGGCCTCCTGCGCGAGGGTGTACCCGCCGACCGCGTGCGGTTCGAGTTCTTCGGGCCGGCCGACGACCTCGTCGAGGTGCCGAAGCAGGCCGCCTGAGGCGAGTCCCGGCAGGGTGCTTGCCTATCCGCCGCTCCAGACGACCGAAGCGCAGATGATGGCAGGGCCGGCCCGCTCCGGTTCGACGGGAACGTCGCTGGGCTCCGCGCCGAGGCGGGTTATGATACCGGTCCCGCCCAATCCTGTGACGGGGACACTCCGCCGCCGGCGGAGCGGGATTCGGCCGCGATGCCCCCAGGGGGCAACCGCATCTCGCTCCGCGCGGCTCCCTGAACGCCGCTGGCGTCGAAGCGATCGATGTGTCGTTGTGTAGGCTCTCCGGCAAGGGTTGAGGGCGGCACGCCGTGGTGGACGAGAGCTTCGAGGCCGATCAGGCCGCGATCGATGCCATGATCGGGGATTTTCGCGGCCAGCGCTTTCTGAGCCCGCCGCCGGACCCCCGGCTCATCGACCCCACCCTCCTGCGCGCCCTGAGCGCCCGGTTGGCCGATCCTTACGCGTATCAGTGGCGTGCGACCCGGGCCAATGCGGACCTCGTCGACGCCCTCTACCACACCGTCACGCAGGCCAACGGATCGCGCTACGGCCTGGGCATCGAGAAGATCGCGCTGAACGACAAGGGTGAGAGCCCGCCGGTCTTCGTCGGCCGGAACGGTCATGCGCGCATGCTGGCTTCGGACGAGTTCAAGCTGCATTACTACGTGACGGCCTGCAGCATGAACGTGTGCGCGTTCATCAGCTCCTACGACGAGGCCGTCAGGCTGCTCGGCTCGCTGCTTCCGGGATGCGGCTTCCTCCTGCATTGCGCGGATGGCCGCGTCGCGGTTAGGCTGGAGAAGGAAGGCAGGGCCGGCCCCTGGGTCGAAGCGAGCCATGCCGCCCTGGCCCTGGTCCTGGCGGCCCTCGAACATCTGGAGCGCGCCCCGCACGAGGCCGCACACTGGCGGAGCATCTAGGAGGCGGGCCATGCGCCCGCCGCGACGGCGGAGAGGCCGCGTCTCACCCGCCTCGGATTGAAGCCGGAGCGGGACTTTGCCGCGCGCGAGACGTCGTCGCTCCCGAGGGACGCGGCTGTCCGCGAAGATGGGCCCGCCCATCATCGCGGTAGACCTTCGCCCACCGATCAGGCCGGACCGGAAGCTCCAGCGGCATCCCGAGCGATCGACTGCGCCGGATCGACCTCGTATCGCTGCCTCGCACGCCGGATCGCCCGGTGGCAGGGAAAGGCCCGACGCTCGCGTTCGGAATGCACGACCGTGGCTCGGATCTGCAGCAGATCCTTGCGCATAACGAGGCCGACAAGGGCGCCGCTTGCCGGATCGATCACCAGGATTCGGCCTTGGCCGGTGGTCATCATGATGTCCGGCGCCCGCGCGACCACATCGTCCGGATGCACGCGCGCCAGCGACGCGTCGGAGATCCTCTCCTCGATGCAATCTCTACCGTGACTTCTCGGTCTTCCACCGCAACGCGTCAGCGCGGAATACCATCCCCACAGGCCTGCGCATGCCATCGACGACGGGATACGCGTGATCCCGGCCGCCTGCGCTGGCCTGAATGGAGGCGGCGATCGACGCGCCGGCATCGAGGACATCGACGTCGCGGACCATGATGTCCGAGACGCGGGTCAGTTCGTGCGAGTCCACGCCGTACTCGCGCGTGATGTGCTGCCCGCGTCGCGCGATCTTCTCCGTCCGGATCGACCGCTTCAGGAGCAGCACCGTCACCGCATTGGCCGCGACGGACGCAGCCAGGAGCGGGGCCAGGATAAGGACGTCGCCGGTGAGTACCCAGCGAAAGAGAGGCGCGGATTGCTCCCTCAGCGTCGAGCCGTGCAGGCGGTTTGGAGACCTGACGCCACGCGATTGCGACCCGACCGGTATTCCACCGCGTTGAGGACGACGATGGCTCCGATCAGCAGACCCATCCCGACAATACCGGCCGAAAGCAGGCTCGCCTCCGTCAGCGCATAGCTCACGGACGCGCGCCCGAACCCTAAATTTTCAACGTAGAGATCGCATGCATCGCTACCATAAATACCGCGATGCAGCTCACAAACCGTAGCCGGATAGTGGCCCTCTTTGTAAAATATCATCATCTGTGCGGCGAGAACCGCAATCCAATAGGAGGCCAGCAGTAGCAGACCATTCTTGAGTATTTTATCCGATGAACTCGGTGACGATTTCGTCAGTCCGACAAGGACACGATCTTCCATCATCACACTCTCTTGCTGACTGCCAGCCCCGAGTATCTGAGTCGATCCCGCGAGGAACGTGCCTAGATGCTAAAGGCCGAGTTTTGCATGCAGAGAGCATGCCATGCCGTGTGTCCGTCTCCATGACTGCGAAGAGTCTGTTCCGATCGCGTGGCGTGCGTGTGCTGGCAGCGGGAACAGCCGGGACTGGGAGGCCGCTGGTACGAAGGCGCGTCAGGAGGAGCATTCCGCTCCGATGCCGCGGCAGCGCCTACCCACGAAACCGAACACCAATCTGCACGCTTTCGATGCGGTCGTGCGCGCGGCATGCACGATCGGACGGAAGGCGGCTGCTCGGATGGCTGCGTCCGAGTTGCCTCAGTTGCACGCAAGGGAGGCAATGACAGCCAGCTCAAGCGGCAAGCGCTGCTGCGTGTGATTGGTGAGCATCCGATGTCGGCCACAGAGCGCCTGTCGGTTAGGCATACTGCATACCAGATTTGCAAATCCGAGGTATCGGAGCTATAAGGTACATCGAGGTTGTATCTTTAAAAGGCGCCGATGCCCCAACCTGCGCATCCCGTAAGCCGGTGCTGAGGGTCGCCGCCGTAAAGGGCGCAAGCGGAGGATGCGGGAAGTCTCACTCGGCAAGCCGAGCGTCGGCTTTTCCCGCCCCTGTCGATCGATCAAGTCCCACTTCAGCCTGAGGCGCATTCTCGCATGATCGAGCCCGGTGGTCCCGCCCGATACAGTGAGCACGCCCGCGGCTTTCGCCTGTTCAGGCCGATTCTCGCCGGGGCAACGCTGAGGGAGCGCCTCGTCGCATGCTTGGGAGCCCTGGCCGGTATCACGCTCACCGGCCTGATCTGCGGCTGGTTCTTCGGACAGGGCCCGCACATTCCGCTCATCGTGGCGCCGATGGGAGCGTCGGCCGTCCTGCTGTTCGCCGTGCCGGCGAGCCCCCTGGCCCAACCTTGGCCCATCATCGGGGGCAACACGATCTCTGCCTTCATGGGCGTCCTCGCTGCCTATCTCATTCCGGATCCGGTCGTGGCGATCGGCGTCGGCGTCTCGCTGGCCATCGCCGCGATGTCGCTCACGCGCTCCCTGCACCCGCCAGGTGGGGCGGCCGCCTTGACGGCGCTGATCGGCGGCCCGGCCGTGACCTCCGCCGGGTTCCTGTTCCCCTTGTTTCCGGTCTGCATCAACTCGGTGATCTTGGTGGCGCTCGGGATTGCGTTCCATAAGGTCTCGCGCCGCAACTACCCGCACGTTCCCGTCAAGGCTCCGGTCAACACGCACGGAACGTCGGACCTGCCTGCACCGCTCCGCGTGGGCTTCAGGCCGGAAGATGTGGACGCGGCGCTGGTCGCGCTCGACGAGACCTTGGACATCGACCGCAGCGATCTCGACCGCCTCCTTCAGCAGGTCGAGCTCAACGCGCTGGTCCGGACCCAAGGCGACATCACCTGCGGCGAGGTCATGTCGCGGGATGTCGTGACCCTCGGGCTGGACAGCAGCACCGAACGGGCCCGGGAACTGCTGCTCGCGCACAACATCAGGACGCTGCCGGTGGTCGATGGGGACGGCCGGGTGATGGGCACGGTGGGATTGCGGGAACTTGCCCTTCGTACCTCCGGAAGCCTCGCGGAGGCGATCTCCGAAGCCAAGACGGCCGCCCTCAACGATCCCGCCGTCGGCTTGGTCCCGACGCTCACGGATGGCCGAACGCACGCGATCGTGGTCACGGCCGAGGACCGCACGGTCCTGGGGGTCATCACCCAGACGGACCTGCTCGCGACCCTGGCGCGCACCGCCTCGGCGAAAGCCTTCGACCCGCGTGCGGGATTGGCCGCGTAGCGAGGGCTAACCCCGCTTCAGCGCTGGCCGGCAAAGGCACGCATGGAGGTCGTGGACGCTCGGCGGCCGACCGGAGACGATCCGCTTGCCGGAGCGCATCAAACCCATGCGTTCCGCACCGCCACGGCGCATGCGGGCGGGTCCAACGACAGGATCTGACTGAATTTCTTTGCGGATCAGCGCTTTAGGCGGCTGATGGTGCCCAGGAAAGGATTGGCCACTTTCCAAACAAAACAGCGAAAAAACAAAGACTTAGCCCACCGGCTCGTGAACCTTTTGTACCACCACTTTGTACCGCCTGTCGAGCAGAGCCGCGTCGGCCCGTGCTCAATTCGGTTGGGACCTCGGCTCAGGTTCTGATCGGCTTACTGTCCCCCATTCGGAACGGTTTTTGCTGCCGCGACGCTCAGCTTCTGCCCACAGAGGCGGATTTCGGCGCGGCTAGCTTTATTGCCGCAATAGGATTATAGTCTTGACGCATCATGGTCGATCGGCGATGCTGAAACCGTCGGTTGCTGAACTGCCGAATGGCAGCGATGCCGGCCGACGCCGAACGCGGAGCATCCTCATGACTCAGCTCGCACAATTCAGGCGACACCAATCACGACCTCACACAAGCTGGTGCAAGCTCCGCTCCGCCCTCGTCGCAAAGGCCCCCACTCTGGGGGCCTTCGTCGTTTTAGGAGCCCTCTTATGACCTCACCACCCTGCCCTCCAGCCGCCGAAACACCCATCGTGCCGCAGCCTCCCAGTATGGTCCTGTTCGGACGTGACGCGGCCGGCAAGCTGCGCGCCGGCTGGTACGATGCAGGCCAAGCCCATGCCGCGACCGCGGCGGCCGGAACCAGCCAGCTGAGGCTGCTGGCCCTTGCGGACGAAGCGCAGCGCAGCCTCGCGGCGCAACTCGGCCGTGGGCGCTTGCTCGCCAGCGGCAAGGCATTCCTGCCCTTCGTCAAACGTGAGCTCTACAGTCGCCTTGTGGCACTCGCGGGCGACAGCACCGCACCTGGCCAGTCAGCCAAGGCGCCTCCTCGAGCATCGCAGAAGATCGAGTCGGTCGCGCTCGGCAATGCACGTGGGGCTCAATCAGCTGCCGAGCCAGCACCGCGGTCGCCTAGCTCCAGTCCGAGCAAGCCAGCCGCCGCTGCATCAGCGAGCAAGCCGCGGCCAGCTGATCGCAGCTTTGTCGGCAGCCCTCTGCCGCAGGATCGCGAGGAGATCGGTCTCGGCAGCTTCGTGCTGGCCATGGAAGCACCCGCCGAGGGCTGGTGGGAAGCCGAGGTGATCGGCATCAACGGCAGCGTGTTCTCCCTGCGCTGGCGGGACTACCCGACCGAGGCGACTATCCTGCGCAAGGCCGACGAGCTCGCCCTGCTGCCGCCCAGCCAAGCCTGAGCGCCCACAGCCTCGCTCGCCTGGGCTGGTGACTTGAGTTCGGCTCAGGCGAGTAGCCGATGCACGAGCGCACGAGCGCACGAGTCGTGCATGCCCCCTCCCCTCTCCTCCAGATCCTGAGATTCGTATGTCCGACATCCTTGATGTGGGCCGCATCGCTGCGCTCAACGACATCCTGCGCCGCACGCTCTGCGGCGGCACGCTGGTGCTCAGCGCCGGCATCGTCGCGCTCGGTCGCGAACGTCAGCAGGCGATCCTGGCCGCGGTCGCGGCCTTCGACGGCTTCGACCCCGACAACGACCCGTACGGCGAGCACGACTTCGGCGCGCTGGAAGCGGACGGCGAGCAGGTGTTCTTCAAGATCGACTACTTCGACCGCGCGCTGGCCTGCGCCTCGTCCGATCCGGCCGACAGCAGCGTCACGGCGCGCGTGCTCACCGTGCTGCTGAGCCACGAGTACTGAGCCAGCGCCCCTCCCCTGCCCCTCCCCAAGGTGCTGGCTCGCCGTGAGAAGACGCGCCGGCACGCTCACCTGAGAGCTGCTTCATCATGGACACGGATCGTCTGACCAAGCTGACCGCGTTGCGCCAGCGGGGCCTAATCACCGAGGCTGAGTACGAGGACCAGAAGCGCCGCTTGCTCAAGCCACGGCGGCCACGCACGCGCTGGACAGGCTGGTGGTGGAAGGTGCCGGCGCTGCTGTTCCTGGTGTGGCTGTTCTGGCCCCGCGCAGCGACGGGCTTTCCGCCTTGCACGGCGAGCGTGGCCCGTGAGTTGGTACGCCGAGCCATTGAGGAAGGGCCTGCCTCCCGCCTCACACGCATGAAGCTGCTGTCCCTCGATGAGATTGAGGAGGTGAGTTACGACGCAAAGGCGCCGGAACGGTACTGCACCGCAATAGCGACGCTGAATGCGGGCGAGCGCAGCATCACGTGGCGCTTGTACCAGCGCGGCGGCAATCTGCTTATCAACGTCAGCGGCTTGTAGGGGGAGCACCTGCTCGACAGGATCGCCAACTCGCTTCTCGAAAGCCGGCAGTGTGCCAATTGCTGAGGTTGGTTCACTGCCGAAAAGCGGACCTTCCCCTTTGCGCCCATTTCGGCCGTTCGGGAGCCCCGAGGCGCTCCTCTGAAGCGGACGTTCGCAGGCCGGGTGTTATGCAACTAACCGTCGTGTCGGCCGCACGCGGGCACAGAGCTACCGTTATCTTGCGCCGGCAAGTGACCGTCGGGTGATGATCCGGCTGAGGATGCGGCCGAGTTGGTCGGCCGAGTACGGCTTGTGCAGTAGCTCGAAGCCGTGCGCTCCGTCCTGAGCCAGGACGTGGCTGTAGCCCGAGGTCAGCAGCACCGGCATGTTCGGCATCGTTTGCTGAAGGATCCTGGCCAGCTCGATCCCGCCCATGCCCGGCATGACCACGTCGGAGAAGACCGCGTCGAACCCACCGCCGTCCGGATCGAGCTTCTCTAGGGCGTCCTCGGCGTTGGCCGCCCAGGTCGTCCGGTAGCCGAAATCCTCCAGGATCTGCGTGGCGAAGCGGCCAACCTCGACGTTGTCCTCCACGATCAGCACGCATTGGCCGTCGCCTGTTGGGAAGACTTCACCGTCGCGCCTGATCGCCTGTTCCTGACGCGCCTCGTCCTCAATTTCCGGCAGGTAGAGGGTGAAGGTGGTGCCTCGCCCGACCGTACTCTCGACCGCGACGTCACCGCCCGACTGCTTGGCGAAACCGAAGACCTGCGACAAGCCGAGACCAGTGCCCTTGCCGACATCCTTCGTCGTGAAGAAGGGCTCGAAGATCCGCACAACTTGCTCGGGAGCGATGCCGCTGCCGGTGTCGGTGAGCATTACGGCCACGAAGGGACCGGGCGCCCCCGCATGTCCCCGGATCGGCGGCAGGGCACCGGAGCAAACCAGTCGAAGCGTCAGCATGCCCTCGCCGTTCATGGCATCCCGAGCGTTGACCGCCATGTTCACGAGCGCGGTCTCGAACTGGCTGAGGTCGGCCTTCACGAAGCAGGGTGTGTCCGGCACTTGCGTGACGACGCGGATCCGGGCGCCGGTCACGCTGTCGAGCATGTCGGCCACCGCGCGCAGTTGTGTGCCGACCTCGAACACCTGGGGCTTGAGCGTCTGCCGTCGGGCAAAGGCCAAGAGCTGGCCTGTCAACTTGGCCGCACGCTCCACCGTGTCGGAGACCGCATCCATGTAGCGGGTGCGACGCTCCTCCGGCAGGTTCGGTCGGCGCAGGAAGTCGATGGACGAGCGGATGATGGTCAGCAGGTTGTTGAAGTCGTGCGCCACGCCCCCCGTGAGCTGGCCGACCGCCTCCAGCTTCTGCGATTGGCGCAGCGCCTCCTGAGCGTCCCGAAGCTCGGCCTCAGCCAGAAGCCGCGCACTGATGTCGTGCGCCTGATGGAAGGCTCCGATGATAGCGCCGGTCTCATCGCGCAGGGGCGTGTAAGTGATCTCCCAGCAAGGCTGCCCGAACTCGGGTCGGCCAAAGACAGCCTCGACAGTGTACGTTTCGCCCGCCAGCGCTCGGCTCATATTGGCGCGCATGACGGTAGCCTGTTCCGGGATGAACAGGTCTGGAAAGACGTCTCCGATCTTCGTGTAAAAGCCGTTGACGCGGCAGAATTCGTCGTTGTGGGCCTTGTTGAAGGCAATCAGACGGCATTCAGGATCGAAGGCACAGATCGGCGCCGCGTCCGATTGAACGATATTTTCGTAAAGCCGCAGCGCAGCGCTGCTCGATGCCACGCGTTGATTGGCATCAAGATGGAAGCCGATCAGGTCGGCGAACATCTTGAACATGCTGACCACTTCTGGCCGGTCGAGCTGCGCCGGCTTCGGATCGATGGCGCAGAGCGTGCCGAAGAAGGTGCCGTCCGGCAGCACGATCGGCATCGAGATGTAGCTCTGGAAGCCGTACATCGCGGGCGTCGGATGGCCGCAATAGGCCCGGTCCTCAGCCACATGGTTGATGACAACGGCCGTCCCGCTCTGGCGGATCTCGTGACAGATGGTGGTTGCGACCCTCAGCTCACCGCCGGGCTGGAGGCCGAAAGCGATATCGTCTCTGATCTGGCAGGCAACCCAACGGTCCTCGGTGACGCGAGCGACCGCGGCAAAGCCCATGCCGGTGGTGCGGCAGACAACATCCAGGATCGTCGGAACGGCCGTGATGCTCTCGATGGCGAGGATGTCGGCTTGGAAGTCGTGCGCCGCGGACGGGTCGCGCCCGAGGGTGCTCATCGCGCGGACGAGGGTTTCGTTGCCGTGGTGTAATCGCGCAGCACGGCCTGATCGCGCTCCATCAGCAGGCGCAGACCGGCGCGGACAACCTCGCTGGCATTCGAGTAGTGGCCAGTGGCGACCTGTTTGCGGATGTAGCCTTGCAGTTCGGTGGTCAAGGAGATGTTGCGGGTCGGCGTGCTGGACATACCCGAACCCTGGCATGCCGCAGCTGGACCGTCAAAGATTGCCAACCCTGGAGTTTCGCCATGAGCGGCCGTTCGAGTAGCGCTTGCGACAACGGCTCGATCCGACCAGGCCGGCGGTGACGCTGCTGCATCTCATCCACCAGGCAGGTGCGGACTAACTCGCCGCCAAGAGCTTCGACTACCCGCTGTCGCCGATCCGTTACCGTAGAGCGGGAGGTAGGAAGGATGCCGTCGATGGCTTGAAGCGCTTGTCTGGCCGCGGGACCGACCGTCGTCGGTTCACCTACGTCGCAGCCTAACGACCTGAGATGTCGGATCCCGCATCCCTCGGGCGGCCAGGGGATGACGTAGCCTCGGGGCCCGAGCCACGCCCCGACTTACTTGGACGACCCGAGCATGGCGCGGAGAGGCGGCGCGCCGGCGATAGCTGAGGAACAAGGAGCAATCCTTAAAGCCAAGCGTTGAGGTGGCGACTTGGAAAGGCTTGGCGCAACAGTACCATGGCAGAACACGGCTCCCGCCCCGACGCACCGAGCGGCGCTCACGGGCGCATATCCACCGGCATCCCCGGCCTCAACGAGGTCCTAGGCGGTGGCCTCACGCCGGACCGGCTCTACCTGCTGGAGGGCACGCCCGGCACCGGGAAGACCACTCTGTCTCTTCAATTCCTGCTCGAAGGCGCCGCTCGCGGCGAACGCGGCCTCTACGTCACCCTCTCCGAAACGGAGGATGAGCTGCGGGCCGCGGCTGCCTCGCACGGCTGGTCGCTCGCCGACATCGAGATTTACGAACTCGTCAATGAGCTCGGCCTGGATCCCGACAGCGAGCAGTCGATCCTGCACCCATCCGAGATCGAGCTTGGTGAGACCGTCAAGGACGTCATCGCTCGCGTCGACGACTTGGAGCCGGCCCGCGTCGTGTTCGACAGCCTGTCCGAGCTTCGCCTGCTGGCCCAAAACCCGCTGCGCTACCGTCGCCAGATCCTGGCCCTGAAGCAATTCTTCGCCAAGCGTGCCTGCACCGTGCTGATGCTCGACGACCGGACCTCAGAGACCGGCGACGTGCAGCTCCACAGCATCGCCCATGGGGTGATCTCGCTGGAGCAGGCACCCCGCGAGTTCGGCTCAGAGCGCCGTCGGTTGCAGATCATCAAGATGCGCGGCATCAAGTTCCGGGGCGGCTACCATGACTTCGTGCTGGAAACCGGCGGCATCCGTGTGTTCCCCCGCCTGATCGCGGCCGAGCACCACGCGACCTTCGATCCAACGGGCAAGTCCACCGGCTCACACGAGCTCGACCTGCTGCTCGGCGGCGGCCTGGTGCCGGGCACCAACACCCTGCTCCTTGGCCCCTCAGGTGTCGGAAAGACCACGACCACGGTCGGGTGCATGCTGGCTGCCTTGGAACGCGGGGAAACGGCGACCTACTTCCTGTTCGACGAGGGGCTCGCCACCATGCTCACGCGTTCCGCGATGCTCGGCATGGATCTGGCCCCGCACATCGAGGCGGGCCGGCTGACCATCACCCAAATTGACCCGGCGGAACTCGCTCCAGGTGAGTTCGCCACCCACGTTCGGCAAGCCGTTGAGGAGCGCCGCTCGACGTTCGTTGCCATCGACAGCCTCAATGCCTACCTGCACGCCATGCCGGGCGAGGAGTTCCTCATCCTGCAGATGCACGAGCTCCTGAACTACCTGAACCAGCAAGGCGTCACGACGCTGCTGGTCCTGGGCCAGCACGGCGTCATTGGGGACGTGCGCACCGACATCGACCTCAGCTACCTGAGCGACGGCATCCTCCTCTTCCGGTTCTTCGAGGCCAAGGGCGAGGTACGCACGGCGGTCTCGGTAGTGAAGAACCGGGTCAACCCGCATGAGCGCACGATCCGCGAGTTGAAGTTCTCGGCCCAGGGGCTGCGGGTCGGCGAGGCCCTGGATGATTTCGAGGGAGTGCTCACGGGTCTTCCATCCTATCACGGGAAGGTCGCGATGTTGCCAGGCGGCGCCCGGCCAGGCGGAGCGGCCTGATGCACCGACCCGCGGACCACGAGGGGCGCGTCCTTGTCCTGGCGCCCCGCGGACGCGATGCATGCGTAGTCGAGCAGGTGCTCAATCGCACTGGCACCCCGACCGCGACCTGCGCCGACGTGGCGGATTGGGTGACGTGCCTGCGAGCGGGAGCCGGTACCGCGCTGGTCACCGAGGAAGCGCTCGCCGAGGCGGACACGCGTTCTTTGTTCGCCTGGCTTGACGAGCAGCCCGCCTGGTCCGACTTCCCGTTCATCGTCCTGGCGACACGGCAGACAGGCCGCCGGTCGGAGCGCGCTGCCGGCATCCTGGCACGGCTCGGAAACGTCATCCTACTGGAGCGTCCGATCAACGCAGAGACGCTGACCAGCGCCGCCGCGTCGGCGCTACGGGCGCGCCGACGCCAGTACCAGGCGCGCAGCCTCCTGGCCGAGCGTGAACGCACGCAGGAGCACCTGCGCCTCCTCAACGAGGGTCTCGAACGGCGGGTCGCCGAGCGGACCCGCGAGGTCGAGGCCGCTCGCGAGACCCTGGCCTTCGCCCTTGATGCGGCCGGCATGGCCTCATGGGACCTCGATCTCGCGAACGCAACCTCCCGCCACTCCCCTCGCTTCGACGCCATATTAGGCTACGCCGAGCCGATACCATCGTGGACCCGCGATGCCTTTCTCGCTCACGTGGTCGAGGAGGACCGTCCTGCGGTCAAGAAGGCTTTCTCGGCCGTTCGGGAAACCGGTGGGATCGACCTGGAATGCCGGATCACACGGCGGGACGGCGCCGTGCGCTGGGTCGCTGCGAAAGGGCAGGTCAAGTACGACGCGTCGGGCGCTCCGGCACGCATCGCTGGGATCCTGATGGACCGAACCGAGCAGCAAGTCACGGAAGAGGCGCTACGTCAGGCCCAGAAGATGGAGGCCATCGGGCAGCTCACCGGCGGTGTCGCCCATGACTTCAACAATCTCCTCACCGTGATCGTCGGCGGCTTGGACATGATGCTGCGCCGCCCCGAGCAGATCGACCGCGTCAAGCGCCTGGCCGAGGCGGCCATGGGCGCCGCGCGGCGCGGCGAGCAGCTCACGCAGCAGCTTCTCGCCTTCTCGCGCCGGCAGATGCTGCGACCACAGACGCTCAACCCGAACCGCCTGCTGCTAGACTTCAAGCCTCTTGCCGAGCGGGCGGCAACGGGCGCCGTCGAGCTCAGCTTCGATCTCGACCCAGCCCTCGACCCCATTCGCATCGACCCGGCGCAGTTCGAGGCGGCGGTGCTGAACCTGATCGTGAATGCACGCGATGCCCTGGAAGGCAACGCAGGGCATGCACGCATTGCGGTGACGAGCCGCAACGTTCATCTCGGAACGGCTGCGGTCGCCGACAGGGGCGTGCCTCCGGGACCCTACGTGGTCGTGTCCGTGACCGACACCGGTAGCGGCATTCCACCCGACAAGCTTCAGCGTGTGTTCGAGCCGTTCTTCACCACCAAGGAGGTCGGCAAGGGAACTGGGCTCGGTCTCAGCCAGGTCTACGGCTTCACGCGCAGCGCCAAGGGCTTTGCCCAGATCGAGTCCGAGGTCGGCTCGGGCACGACGGTCAGCCTGTACTTTCCGCGTTCGACCGATCCGGCCGGCGAGGAGACGGGCGCCGGTTCGGCGAGTTCGATCCCGCTGCGCCGCGCCGGCGAGGGCGAGACGGTTCTGCTGGTCGAGGACGACGAGCAGGTGCTCGGGATGGCTGTCGAGAGCCTGGAGGAGTTGCGCTACCGGGTCATCGTCGCTCGCAACGCCGCCGAGGCACTGGAGCATCTCAAGGGCGTGGAGCGCATCGACATCCTGTTCTCCGACGTAGTGATGCCTGGCGGCATGAACGGGTCGCAGTTGGCGGTCGAGGCACAGAAGCTTCGGCCCGGCATGAAGGTCCTGCTCACGTCAGGGTATGTGGCGAACCTCGATGAAGGTCAGGTCATCGGCCACGGCGAGATGCCAGTCCTGAACAAGCCCTACCGCCGCGACGAGCTCGCCCGCTCGCTGCGCGTGGTGCTGGGGGGAGAAGGACGTTGACCCTTCACCGAGGGCGCCAACGACTGGCGTGAGCGGGGGCGGCAACGGCGCACATATGACTCTGAGGCCGGCGTGTTGTGGCTGCCTACCTGCATGAGCTCCGCTTGCTGTCGGTAGTCGGACCTTCAATTTCGGCAAACCCGAGGCCCAGACCGGGCCTTACCGGATCTTGCTGATGCGTCCTTGCGAGGTCAGCTCCGTCACGGCCATGCTTAAACGTCGCAGGTCCGGGTCCGCGGACGGCCCGTAGCCCGTGGCCTGTGACAACTTGAGGGGGGCGATCCGCGATCGTCGCCCTATGTCGCCTATGAGCGTGGCGGCTCGACTGTTATCGCTGAGGCCGAGTTCCGGCGGTCGTCGCCCAAGGGGAAGCCCGATTTGATCCAGCCGAGTGACGCGGCCCCGCGCCTCGACCTATCAGCCTGCGACCGCGAGCCCATCCACATCGTGGGCAGCGTCCAGCCGCACGGCTTCCTGCTCGCCCTCGACGCCCGGACCCTCGTCGTCGCCCAGGCCAGCGCCAACGCACCGGCAGCCGCGCCCGTCGGCACCGGCCTGGAGGAAGCCTACCCGGAGCTCGCCGCACTCGTGCGCCGCTACCTCGACGAGGCCGCGGACCACGACGGCGCCCTATACCTGCGGACCGTCACGCACGGCTCCGGCTCCACCCGCCAAGCCTACGAGGTCGCGGCGCACCGGGTCGACGACCTCGTCGTGCTGGAACTGGAGGAGATCGAGGACGACCGGGGCGAATCCGGCCTCGACGCCCTCACGCCGCGGCTGCGCGCCTTCGTGCAGCGGCTGCACGCGGCACGGAGTGTCGAAGACCTCTGCCAGCTCCTCGCCGAGGACATCCGCCACATCACCGGCTTCGACCGGGCGCTGGTTTACCGGTTCGACCGGGACTGGCACGGCACCGTGCTCGCCGAGGACGGCAACGGCGTGCTGCCCTCCTACCTCGACCTGCGCTTTCCCGCCTCCGACATCCCGGCCCAGGCGCGCGAGCTCTACCGGCGCAACCGCCTGCGCATCATCCCGGACGCCGGTTACGTCCCAGTCCCGATCCGGCCGGCCGCGACCCCGGCCGGCAAGCCGCTCGACCTCAGCCAGTCGGTCCTGCGGTCAGTCTCGCCGGTCCATGTCGAGTACATGCGCAACATGGGCACGATGGCGTCCATGTCCGTGTCGATTCTCGTGGACGGCGCTCTCTGGGGCCTCGTCTCCTGCCACAACGAGGCTCCTAAGCGCGTGCCGCTCCAGGCCCGCAACGCCTGCGACGTTCTCACCCAGATCTTCGCCCTGCAGCTCTCCGCGAAGGTCCGCGGCGAGCAGGCCGAGCAGCGGCTTGCGCTTGGGGCCGTGCAGGCCCGCCTCCTCGGCTTCATGGCTGAGGAGGACAGCTTCGTGGACGGGCTGCTGAAGCACCCCGACGATGTCCTGGCGCTCGTGAACGCCGCGGGTGCGGCGGTGGTCACGGCCGACCGCTGCCGCCTGCTCGGCGCGACGCCGTCGGAGCGCGAGGTGCGCACCCTCTACGACTGGCTCTCGGCTCAGGGCGACGGCGACGAGGTGTTCGCCTCCGAGGCGCTCGCCGAGGCCTTCCCGAAGGCGGAAGCCTTCGCCGACCGGGCCAGCGGCCTGCTCGCGATCTCGGTCTCGAAGAAGTACGCGAGCTACATCCTCTGGTTCAGGCCGGAGGTGGTGCGCACGGTGAAGTGGGGTGGAAACCCGGTCAAGCCTGCCCAGCTCGACCCGGAGGGGGGCCCCGACCGGCTGCACCCGCGCAAGTCCTTCGAGATTTGGAAGGAGACGGTGAAAGGCCGCTCACTGCCCTGGTCCGTCCCGGAGGTCGAGGCGGCCAAGGACCTGCGCGCCTCAGTTCTCGGCATCGTGCTACGCCGAGCCGAGGAACTCGCGGCGATGAGCGAGGAGCTGCAGCGTTCGAACAAGGAGCTGGAGGCGTTCTCCTACTCGGTCAGCCACGACCTGCGGGCGCCGTTCCGACACATCGTCGGCTACTCGAACCTCCTGAAGAACCGCGAGGGGGCGAACCTCTCCGACAAGGGCCGGCACTACGTCGAGACGATCATCGAGGCGGCCTTCTCGGCCGGCACCCTCGTCGACAACCTCCTCACCTTCTCGCAGATGGGGCGGCACTCCCTGAACAAGGTCACCGGCGAGATGGGCGCCTTGGTCGAGGAGGTCCGGCGCAAGGTTGTCCGGGAGGTGACGCCGGATCGGGTCGTCCGATGGGAGATCGAGCCGCTCGGTCGCATCCACGCCGACCCGGCGATGCTGCGCCTCGTAATCGAGAACCTGCTCTCGAACGCCGTGAAGTACACCCGCGGCCGTGCGGATGCCGTCATCACGGTCGGCAGGTTGCCCGCCGAGGGCGGCGAGGCGGTGTTCTTCGTCCGCGACAACGGCGTCGGCTTCGACATGGCCTATGTCGACAAGCTGTTCGGGGTGTTCCAGCGCCTGCATCGGGTCGAGGAGTTCGAGGGCACCGGCATCGGCCTCGCCAACGTCCGCCGCATCGTCGAGCGCCACGGTGGGCGGACCTGGGCCGTGGGCCACCTGGGTCGAGGCGCGACCTTCTTCTTCACGCTACCGGTTCGAGAGGAGGCGCATTGACATGGCGGCCCTGAAGCCGATCCTCCTCGTCGAGGACAACCCGAACGACATCGAGCTCACGCTCGCGGCGCTCGAATCGACCCAGCTCGCGAACGAGATCGTCATCTGCCGCGATGGCGCCGAGGCGCTCGACTTCATCTACCGGCGTGGACCGCACGAGGGACGGCATGTCCAGGACCCGGCCGTGATCCTGCTCGACCTGAAGCTGCCTAAGGTTGACGGGCTCGAAGTCCTCGCCAAAGTGAAAGGCGACCCGACCACGCGGGGCATCCCGGTGGTGATGCTCACCTCCTCACGGGAGGAAACCGACGTCGTGCGCTCCTACGACCTCGGCGTGAACGCGTTCGTGGTGAAGCCCGTCGGCTTCGAGGAGTTCTTCGCCGCCATCAAGGAACTCGGGGTGTTCTGGGCGCTGCTGAACGAGCCGCCGCCGCACCGGGGAGGCTGGCCATCGAACGCGTGACGGACGTGGCGGCCGCCCCGCTCCGCATCCTCCACCTGGAGGACAGCGACCTCGACGCCGAGCTGATCGAGGCCGAGCTCGACCGCCTCGGACTGCGCGTGCGGATCGGGCGGGTGATGGATCGCGACGCGTTCGCCGTCGAGGCGTGCCCGGGACGGCACGACCTGATCCTCGCCGACTACGTGCTCCCCACCTTTGACGGCATCAGCGCGCTCGGCATCGCGCGCGAGCAATGTCCAGACATCCCTTTCGTCTTCTGCTCGGGCACGCTCGGGGAAGACGTCGCGGTCGAGGCC
Source organism: Methylobacterium sp. BE186 (assembly GCF_031457035.1). NCBI lineage: Bacteria > Pseudomonadati > Pseudomonadota > Alphaproteobacteria > Hyphomicrobiales > Methylobacteriaceae > Methylobacterium > Methylobacterium sp. BE186. The sequence continues at coordinate 26,854 of NZ_JAVDVV010000037.1, read as the reverse complement.
CTCAAGAACGGCGCCGTCGACTACGTAACCAAGCAGCGGCTCGACCGCCTGCCGCGAACTGTGTTGCGGGCGCTTGCCGAGGCGCGGGCGCGGGACGAGAAGCGCGCAGCCGAGGCCGCCCTGCAGGCGCTGAACCGCACCTTGGAGGCGCGCGTCGAGGAGCGGACCCGCGAGCTCGCCGACGCGAACAACGCGCTCCAGGCGCAGATCGTGGAGCGCGAGCGCGTCGAGGAAGCTCTTCGCTTGGCACAGCGCCTCGAAGCCGTTGGTCAGCTCACCAGCGGCGTCGCGCACGACTTCAACAACCTGCTCACCGTCATCGCCGGCAACATCGAGTTCCTGGGACGCGAGGTCTCCAGCGAGCGCGGGCAGCGACGGCTCGGGATGATGAAGGGTGCGGCCGAGCGTGGGGCCAACCTCACGGCGCAGCTCCTCGCCTTCTCGCGCCGGCAGCGGCTGGAGCCGACGCCGGTGAGCCTGAACCGGACGGTCGCCTCAATGCGCGACCTGCTGCAAAGCTCCATCGGCGGGGCGGTGCGGATCGAGACGACGCTCCAAGCCGGTTTGTGGCCGGCCCTAGTCGATGCCACCCAGATCGAACTCGTGATCCTCAACCTCGCCATCAACGCCCGCGACGCGATGGCGGTCGGCGGCCTCCTCACCATCGAGACTGCCAACGTCGCCGTCACGGGCAGGCCGACCCGGCCGGAGCAGCCGCAGCCGGGCGATTACGTCATGGTGTCGGTGAGCGACACCGGGAGCGGGATGCCGCCCGAGGTGCTCGCCCGCGCCTTCGAGCCGTTCTTCACCACGAAGGAGGTCGGCAAGGGATCGGGGCTCGGGCTCGCTCAGGTCTACGGCTTCGTGAAGCAGTCCGGCGGCGGTATCCGGATCGACACGGTCCCGGGCGAGGGCACGTCGATCAAGGTGTACCTGCCGCGCGTCGACGGCGACGACGCGGATGCGCCGCCGGCGTCCGCACCGGCTGATTGCGCGCGGACGCACCCGCCCGGCAGCAAGCCGGCCCTCCTCGTGGTGGACGACGACGCCGGGGTGCGCGAAGTGACCGCGACCCGGCTCGTCGAGGCCGGCTACGGCGTGCGGGAGGCGGCCTCCGGCCTGCAGGCGCTCGCCGCGCTGGAAGCGGACCCGTGCGTCGACCTCGTCGTGGTGGACTTTGCGATGCCCGGGATGAACGGGGCGGATACGGCGGCCGAGATCCGGAAGCGATGGCCGCAGGTCCCGGTCCTGTTCGTCACCGGCTATGCGGACACGGCCGCGCTGACGCAGGTGGGGGCCGTCGGGGTCGACAGCATCGTCCAGAAGCCATTCCAGGACGGTGAGCTCGAACGGAAGGTCGCCTCGACCCTCGCGGCCCGGCCGATAGCGCAACTGAGGCTGGTCTCGGGCCGCGACCGAAGCGCCTGACGCGTTCGCGCGGTGCCGCCGCGCTTCCGGTCGATGCGGCGCTGCCGACGGCTCCGGCGACGGCAGTCCCCATGGCGGAAACTAGGCTTGTCGCTGTCGCTCCGCCGACACGACCAAGGCCACGGCGAGGCCGGCGGCGACGGCATCCTCGGCAAGCCCGCGGGAGCGACCGGCCGCCGTCTTCGAGTCCGCCCCGCGCGCGGCGCGCCCGAGGAGGGTACCGGCGACCGCTCCAGCGAGACCGGCCAGGGCCCCGTACACTCGGGTCGGTCGTGCCGACCGGTCAACGCCCAGCCGCCGACCGCGCCGATCGCGAGCCGGAGACCGAAGGATGGCGGGATGCGCCGGTCTGGGGCGAACGGCATCTTGTCCCCGGCCATCTCGGCCAGGGCCGCCGTCGTGGCAATCGCCCGCGCACTGGGTCCCAAGGGTGGTTCCTGCGCCTCGTCACGCCGCGCTTCCACCGGCCCGTCGGGACGGCACCGGCGGTCGGCTCCGAGCGCACGACCTGGCGGATCAACGAGACCATCGACGGCAGCGTCTTCGCGCGGTGGCGCGACAATCCCGGGTACCGGCCGCCGAACCTGGCGGAATGGATCGAGAGGATGCGCGTCGACCCGACCCGCGTGACGGGCGCGCTCAAGGCCGAGGACGCCACCCCTGTGTAGCCAGCGGGCGGCTACCGCTCGCGCACGACTTTCAAGACCTGCATCCCGCCATCCGGCGTGAAGACGTAGGCCCCCACGTCGAGGCGGCGGAAGAGCCGGGGCCGCACGATCAGCAGGCACGCGAAGGTCGCGCCGATCCGGTCCTCCGCGAGAAGCTCATGCATGGCGGCGAGGTCATCACGGCTGGGTGTGCTCGGAAGCGACGGGTGCGAGTGCCATTCGCCGAGATAGTTGAACCGCATGTAGTCGTAGCCCGTCCTTCGGTGGAGCGCGCAGATCGCCTCGCCGTGATGCCCGGGGTCCGCGTGCGTACGGTCGCGATAGACGCCCATCGGGATGACACCGGGCATCCGCCACGCATTCTCGACACTCGGCTCGATCTCCCGAGGGGTCGAATTCTCATTTCGAACGGCGGGAAGCGAAGTTCACCTACGATGCGCACGCCCCGTCCCCACCCGGGTTGTCGATGCCCAGAGCCTGCCTCAAGGCCGCCCGCGTAGGGAATGATCGTCACGAGGGGTTCTGGATCGGGGGCGGGCAGCTCGGACATCTTCGATGACGCCCGGCGGGATTGGCATACTTCGGACGGGCATCCTTGCGGCACGCCGCCGCGTTGTGTGAGCTGATCCCACAGGCCACAGGCCCGCATGCCCCTCCGCAAGTCCGTCACCATCTCGCTCAGTCCCGAGCTTCTGGCCGTCGCGGAACGGCTGCTCGCCTCGGGTCGCTACGGCAACATGAGCGAGGTTATGCGCACGGCGCTACGCCTCCTCGAAGAGCGCGAGCTCGCCTTCCTGGCCCATCGCGAAGGGGCGTCGGCGCCCGGCGAGGCTTGATCCCGTGAGCGACAACATGGCCTTCCTGGCGGGCGGCGGCGAGGCCGCCCGCATGATCCGCGCGCGCGACTGGTCCGGCCACCCCCTCGGCCGCCCCGAGATCTGGCCGACAGAGCTGCGCACGGCGCTCAGCCTGGTGCTGAACTCGCCGGAATCGATGATCCTCGCCTGGGGGCCCGAGCTCCACTTCTTATTCAACGACGCCTATGCCCCGCTGCTTGGGCCCCGGCTCTCCTGGGCAATGGGCGAGCGCTTCGACGTGGTTTGGGCCGACGCCTGGGAACAGGCCAAGCCCATCATCGACGACGCCTTCGCAGGCCGCAGCCGCCGCTTCGACGACCTGCTGTGGAAGCTCGGCACCGATCGCGGCCCGGCCGAGACCTGGTTCTCGTTCTCCTACTCGCGCGTGCTCGACGGCGAGGGCCGCGTCGCCGGCCTCTTCATCTTCACCAACGAGACCACCGCGCGCGTGCTGGCCGACCGGGCCTTGCGCGAGAGCGAGGAGCACTTCCGTCAGACGGTCGAGCTCAACCCGCAGGTGCCGTGGACCTGCGACCCGCAGGGGAACGTCACCTCCTACTCGCACCGCTGGCTCGAACTCACCGGCCAGGGGCCGGGCGAGCCGGACGGCGCCGGCTGGACCAAGGCGCTCCATCCCGACGACCTAGAGCCGACCGCGGCGGTATTCACGACCCGCTTGGCCTCGGGCGAGCCAGTGGACGTCGACTACCGCATCCGCATCGCCGCCACGGGCGAATACCGCTGGCAGCGGGCCCGCGCCTATCGCCGCCGAGACGACGCCGGCGCCATCATCCGCTGGTACGGCGTGGTCGAGGACATCCACGACCAGAAGCTCGCCGAGGCGGCCCTGCGCGAGAGCGAGGAGGAGCTGCGGCTCGTCGTCGAGAGCGCCCGGGACCACGTCATCCTCACCACCGACACCGACGGCGTCATCACGCGCTGGTCGGCCGGCGCGCAGGCAGTCCTGGGCTGGTCGTCCGAGGAGGCGGTTGGGCAACCCACCGCCATCACCTTCACCCCCGAGGACCGCGAGAAGGACGCCGATCTGCGCGAGATCGCGACGGCGGCGCGGAACGGCTGCGCCGCCGACGAGCGCTGGCACCTGGCGAAGGACGGCCGGCACGTCTTCCTGAACGGCTCGGTCCACCCGCTGCCGCCGGATGCCCAGGGTCGCCCGCGCGGCTTCCTGAAAGTCGCCCGCGACGAGACCGCCCGCATCCGGGCCGAGGAGGCTCGGCGCGCGAGCGAGGCCCAACTGCGCCTCGTCGCCGACGCGCTGCCCCTCCTGGTGTCCTTCGTCGACCGCACCCTGACCTACCGCTTCGCGAACGCCGCCTACCGCGACTGGTTCGAACGCACACCGGACGAGGTCATCGGCCGAAGGGTCCATGACCTCGTCGACGAGGAGGGCTTCCGAGCCAGGCTGCCACACATGGAGCGGGCGCTCGCCGGAACGCCGGTTCGCCTTGATCTGCCCTGGCCGTGGCCGGATGGCCGGCGGCGGATCGCTGACATCCGCTACGAGCCGCGCCGGGATGCAAGTGGCAAGGTCGACGGCTTCTACGTCTTCGTGCAGGACGTCACTGCCCAGCGCGACGCCGAGGCGGGGCTCGCCGCCGAGCGCGACCGCCTCTGGGACCTCAGCGAGGACCTGCTCGTCAACGCCGACTACGAGGGACGCCTCCTGCAGGTCAGTCCCTCCTGGACGGTCCTGCTCGGCCATGACGAGGAGACCCTGCTGACCCGGCCCTACGCCGAGATCGTCCATCCCGACGACTTCCCGGTCGTGATGGAGGCGCTGCTCGACATGCGGGCGACCGGCAGGCCGGTGCGGTTCGAGGACCGGGTCAAAGCCGCCGACGGGACCTGGCGCTGGATCGCCTGGAAGCTGGCGCCGGAGCCGGGCGGCACCCGGCTGACGGGTGTCGGGCGCGACATCTCCGCCGAGAAGGGGGTCGCCGAGGAGAAGGCGCGGCTCGAAGAGCAACTGCGGCAGGCGCAGAAGATGGAAGCTGTCGGGCAACTGACCGGCGGCCTCGCGCATGACTTCAACAACCTGCTCGCCGGCATCTCCGGCTCGCTAGAGCTGATGCAGACCCGGATGGCCCAGGGCCGGCTGACCGACCTAGACCGCTACATGACCGCGGCCCAGGGCGCCTCGAAGCGGGCCGCCGCACTCACGCACCGCCTGCTCGCCTTCTCGCGCCGGCAGACCCTCGACCCGAAGCCGACCGACGTGAACGCCCTCGTCCACGGCATGGAGGAGCTGATCCGGCGCACGGTCGGCCCCGAAATCGAGGTCGAGGTGGTCGGCGCCTCCGGGCTGTGGCCGGCCTTGGTTGATCCGCACCAGCTTGAGAACGCACTGCTCAACCTCTGCATCAACGCGCGCGACGCCATGCCGAGGGGCGGGCGCATCACCGTCGAGACCGCCAACAAGTGGCTCGACGAGTACGCCGCGAGGAAGCACGACATCCCGACCGGGCAGTACCTTTCGCTCTGCGTGACCGACACCGGCACCGGCATGAGCCCGGATGTCATCGGCAAGGCGTTTGACCCGTTCTTCACGACCAAGCCCATCGGTCAGGGTACCGGCCTCGGGCTCAGCATGATCTACGGCTTCGCCAAGCAATCGGGCGGGCAGGTGCGCATCTACTCCGAGGTCGGCGAGGGCACGACCGTCTGCATCTACCTGCCGCGCCACCACGGCGCGGTCGACGAGGACGACCCGCTGGCCGGCCTCGGCGACGTGCAGCGCGCCGAGCAGGGCGAGACAGTGCTGGTGGTCGACGACGAGCCGACCGTGCGGATGCTGGTCACGGAGGTCTTGGAGGATCTCGGCTACACCGCCATCGAGGCCGCCGACAGCGCCTCGGGGCTGAAGGTGTTGCAGTCGGACGTGCGCATCGACTTGCTCATCACCGACGTCGGCCTGCCGGGCGGCATGAACGGGCGGCAGATGGCGGACGCCGGCCGCGAGCGGCGTCCTGGGCTCAAGGTGCTGTTCATCACCGGCTACGCAGAGAACGCGGTGGTCGGCAACGGCCACCTGGAGCCCGGCATGGCCGTGCTGACCAAGCCCTTCGTGGTCGAGGCTCTGGGCGTGCGCATCCGCGAGATGATCGCGCATGGCTGATGCCGAACGGCTAAGCCTCACCGAGGCGGTGCTCTCCCGGTCGATGAGAGCCGCCGCTCGGGCCCGATGGATCGCGCGGGCCTGCGGCATCCTCGGCACGGGGGTGTCCCTGACCGTCCTCGTCGGCTGGTGGTTCGACGTGCCGGCGATGCGGCGCCTCATCCCCGGCCAGCCGCCGATGGTCGTCCTGACCGCACTCGGCACGCTCCTGCTCGGGGCGGCGCTCCTGTTCGCCGCCCGGCGCGAAGGCGCGCGGGCCAGCCGTCGTACCGGTCGGAGCCTTGCCGGTGCGGCCGCGGCCATCGCACTCGGCGCAGGCCTGCAATACGCCCTTCCGGGTGGCTTCCGCCTCGACGACTGGGTCCAGCGGCTTGTGTTCGGGCCTTTGGCGCCCGACAGCGGCATGGCACTCGCCTCGGCCGCCAGCATCCTCGGCGCCGCGTCCGGCCTCATCCTCCAGGACGTTCGAAGCCGTCGCCTCCACCTCTTCGGCAGCGTCGCGGCCCTCATCGCCTTCGTCGTCGCGGCGGTGGGCGGCCTCGGCAACGCCTACGGCCTGGGCGCCTTCCACCAGGGCGGTCCCTACTCCCGCATGGCGCTGGTCACAGCGCTGACGCTTGGGATCCTGTCGCTCGGGGTGCTCCTAAGCCGGCCCAACCGGCCGTGGGTCACGACCGCCCTCGGCGGCGGCGAGGCCGGAGCCCTGACCTGGCACCTGCTGCCGGCGGCCGTGGTCGCGCCGCTGGTGCTGGGCCTGCTGGAACTCCATGCCGTCCGCGCCGGACTGCTGGAGGCGGAGACCGGGTCAGCCCTCCTCGTCATCGTCCTGGCGCTCTGGCTGGCTGCCCTGACCACCCGGTTGGCCCGCAACGTCGACCTGCGCGCCGTGGCTGACAGGCAGCTCCGCGATGCGCTCCAGGGCATGAATGACACTCTGGAGCGGCGGGTCGAGGAGCGGACCCGCGAGCTCGCCGAGGCGCAAGACGCGCTGGTCCAGGCCCAAAAGATGGAGGCCATCGGGCAATTGACCGGGGGCGTGGCGCACGACTTCAACAACCTGCTGACCATCATCCGCTCGTCCATCGACTTCCTGCGCCGACCGAACCTGCCGGAGGAGCGCCGCACCCGCTACATGGACGCGGTCTCCGACACGGTGGAGCGCGCCGCGAAGCTGACGGCGCAGCTTCTCGCCTTCGCCCGGCGCCAGGCGTTGAGGCCGGAGGTGTTCGACGCCGGCGAGCGCCTCACGGGCGTGGCGAGCATGCTCGATTCCCTCACGGGCGCGCGCATCCGCATCGTGACGGAGAAGCCTGAGAGCCCCTGCTTCGTGCGAGCCGACGCGACCCAGTTCGAGACGGCGCTGGTGAACCTCGCGGTGAACGCGCGCGACGCCATGGCTGGAGAGGGCACGCTGACCATCGCCCTGAGCTGCCACCGGCTGAAGCCGCCGATCCGCGGCCATGCCGGCTCGCCGAACTATTTCGCCGTGGTGTCGGTCACGGACACCGGCTCGGGCATCCCGAAGGAGCGGCTCGCCCAGATCTTCGAGCCGTTCTTCACCACCAAGGAGGTGGGCAAGGGCACCGGGTTAGGCTTGAGCCAGGTCATCGGCTTCGCGAATCAGTCGGGCGGCGACGTCGACGTGGACAGCTTGGTCGGGCGTGGCAGCACCTTCACGCTGTACCTGCCCCAGGCCGACGCGAACGAGGGTGCGGCGAGGGACGCGGCGGAGCCGGAGGGGGTGCCGGTCGAGGATGCCGACCAATGTATCCTGGTGGTCGAGGACAATGTCGAGATTGGTCGCTTCTGCACGCAGATCCTACACGACCTCGGCTACGGCACGGTGCTGACGCAGACGGCGGAGGCGGCGCTCGCCGAGATCGAGGCGGTGCCCTTCCGCTTCGACGCGGTGTTCTCCGACGTGGTGATGCCCGGCATGGGCGGGATCGAGCTGGCCAAGCGGCTGCAGGAGCTGCACCCGGAGATGCCGGTGGTGCTGACCTCCGGCTACAGCCACGTGCTGGCGAAGGAGGACGCGCACGGCTTCGAGTTCGTGCGCAAGCCCTACTCGGCGGAGCAGGTGGGCAAAGTCCTGAGCGCGGCCACCGCCCGGAAGCCGAAGGTCCGCGCCGCTACCTTGTAGAGGTAGACCCTGGAGCCGGCCTGGGAATGGGATAGGGGTTCCATACAGGCGCGTGCACACACCCCGTCAATTCCTCAGAGGGGCCGCCCCTGTCAGCCCCTGCGGGGCGCCAAATGGCGCCTTCGCCGGAGCCGTGGTACCCCTGTGCTTCGCGAGCGACTTGCCGGCACGGTCAGCCATCGCGCTTCGTCACGGAGCACACGATGGGCACGGCTACCGCGAGCCCTGCGCTCGCAACCCTCGCCACCGCCCGGGCCGGCAGGACCCAGCGCCTGATCGCCGGCCTCGTCAGCTTGGCCTTCGGCGCGATCACGCTCGCGCTGCTTCCGTTCGCAAGCTGGCCCATATGGCCCATGCCGGGCTTCGTGCCCGTTTACCAATCGGCCCTGATCGTGGTCTACGGCCTGACCACCTACCTCTTCCTCACTCAGTACCGGCGCACCCGCTCGGGGTCGCTACTCGTGCTCGGGACCGGCAGCCTCTACGTGACGCTGGCCGTGCTCCTGCAGTTGCTGTCGTTCCCCAACGTTCTCGCTCAAGGACGCATCCTCGGCAGCGGGCCGGACACCACGACCTGGCTCTGGACCTTTTGGCACCTCGGCCCCCCGCTCTTCGCGCTGCCCTACGCGATCATGGAGGGCGACGGGCGCGACCGGATTGTGTCGCCATCGCGCGTCGGTCGGGTGGGCCTGCTGGCGATTGCTGGGACGATGGCGGCCGCCGCGCTCACAGCCGTGGCGGTGACCCGCTACGTCCACCTCCTGCCGAAGAGCGTGGAGGGCGACGACTACTGGCTGCTGACGACCTCGGGCGTCGGCCCGACCGTCGTGGCCCTCACGGTGCTCGCCCTGGCTGTGCTGTGCTGGACCACGCGCCTGCGGACCGTGCTGCAGCTCTGGCTGGCCGTCTCGCTGCTCCTGCTCGTGTTCGACAACATGGTCACCCTGCTGGGCGCCGCCCGCGGCACGGTCGGCTGGTTCGCGGGGCGTCTGGAGGCGCTTGTTGCAGGCTTCATCCTGCTCGGTGTCTACCTGCGAGAGGTCGACTTTCTATACGCCCGCGCTGAGGCCGCAGCCGATGAGCGCGAGGCGCGGCGGTCGGAGCTGCAACTGGCGCGCGACAACCTCGCCCTCGCGCTCGAAGCGGCCGAGATGGGCGATTGGGAGCTCGACCTGCGCAGCGGCGCCTCGCGCCGAACCCCGAGGCACGACGCGATCTTCGGCTACCGCGATCCGGTCGAGACGTGGGGCATCGAGACCTTCCTCGGGCATGTCCTGCCCGAGGACCGCGCCATGGTCCGCGCTGCCTTGGAAGGGGCGAGCGGCACGGAGCGTATCGACCTGCACTGCCGGATCAAGCGGGCCGGCGACGGCGCAACCCGATGGATCGCGCTGCGGGGCAAGGCATACCGCGACGGAGCGGGCGAGGTGCGCACGATTGCCGGCATCGTCATGGACACGACGCAGCAGCACGAGGCCGAGGAGCGCCTGAACCAAGCCCAGAAGATGGAGGCCATCGGCCAGCTGACCGGCGGCGTGGCGCACGACTTCAACAACCTGCTCACCATCATCGTGGGCAACCCCGACATGATCGTGCGCAAGCCCGACAACGCGCAACGCGTCGAGCGGCTTGCCACCTCGGCGATGACCGCGGCCCGGCGCGGGGCGGAGGTGACCGAAAAGCTGCTATCCTTCTCGCGACGGCAAGTGCTTCGGCCCGAGACGATCAACCCGAACCGCCTGCTCAACGACTTCCGGGCCTTACTGCAGCGCGCGGTGGGCGAGACGGTCGAGGTCCGGCTCGACCTTGATGCAAGCCTCGACCCCGTGCGGCTGGACCCAGGGCAGTTCGAGAGTGCAGTGCTCAACCTCGTAGTGAACGCGCGCGATGTGATGCCGGGTGGCGGCACACTGACGGTGAAGACCTGCAACGCACACCTTGACGCCGGCGAGATCGTGGGTCGGCCGGACCTACGCCCCGGGGCCTATGTGCTCGTCTCCGTCTCGGACACGGGCCATGGCATGGATGCCGGTACGCTCGCCCGCGCGTTCGAGCCGTTCTTCACGACTAAAGATGTCGGTAAGGGCACCGGCCTTGGCCTGAGCCAGGTCTACGGCTTCGTGCGGCAGGCCGGCGGCCACGCTCAGATCAAGAGTGAGGTCGGGCGCGGCACATCCGTCGAGCTCTACCTGCCGCGCTCGGCTGAGAAGGCGGTGGAGAGCCGTCCGGACGGCGCGCTGCCGCTACGCCGCGCCGCCTTGGGCGAAGTGGTCCTGGTAGTCGAGGACGAGCCGGCGGTGCTGGAGATGGCGGTCGAGAGTTTGGGCGAACTCGGCTACCGGACGCTCACCGCGACGCACGCCGCACAGGCCCTAGGACGGCTGGGTGGTCCAGAGCGGATCGACATCCTGTTCTCGGACGTGGTGATGCCCGGCGGCATGAACGGGGTGCAGCTCTCCGTCGAGGCACGGCGCCTGCGGCCCGGCCTGCGCGTGCTCCTGACATCAGGCTACACGGGCACTGCTCTCGACGACCAAGGGGTGCCAGCAGACCTGCCGCTCCTCAGCAAGCCGTACCAACGAGACGAGCTCGCGAACAAGCTACGGATCGTCCTTGGCTGAGGATGGCCCGCACGGCGGACGCGGTCCGATCCTGGCGGACGGACCGTTATCGGGACCGGAGCACGGGATGTCAGGCAACGTCGGCGGTTGCCGGATGAGTGGCGCCTCGCAGGCGGCCATGAGGGTGCGCACGTCGCTCACACTCTCCTCTGCTCCGGCCAGGGTCATCAGCCCGGCGCGGCGAAAGACCTTGCCGCAGGCGAGCACGCCCACCACCGCGAAGCGCAAGTCTGGCAGGTTGACGATGCGGCATTCGACCGGCTTGGCCACAGTCCTCGTTCCCGCTGTCTCAGGCCGAGAAGCGCCGCGCATTGGCGGCGACGAGTTCCTGGTAACGGTAGGGGGCACTTCAAGGCATCTACCTAAGCTACGCTGACCGTCCGCTTACCCATAGCTCCCACACCGAAGCGGACGGGCTGCTCTCGGCCAACATCGGTCGTCTGCAGCTCAAGGTCGGGCTACTGGAAAGCGGACGCTCCTCGAACCTGTCGCAAGCCGATGAACGAATCGTACCTGCCATCGCCAGCAGGGCGGTTCTCAAGCGAGGCGCCCAAACTGATCGGGGTTGATTATTTTTCCGGCCAGCTTTGCGCTTCGGCTAGGAGCGAAGCCGCATTTAGATCAGGACGGATGGCACGCTCCGGTCCATTCAGACGAAGCGCCGACCGGAGAAGGTGATGCCGCCATCCACTCCACGGCTGGTCACCCATAGCGGGACCTTCCACCTCGATGAAACCTTCGCCTATGCCGTCCTTCGGCTGGCACTCAGCCTGCGTGAGGTTGGGCGAGATCATGAGCTTGTTCGAACCCGCGACGAGGCTGAGATCGCGCGGGCCGACTTGGCCTGGGACGTAGGAGCAGCCTACGAGCCCGCAGCGGGTCGTTTCGACCATCACCAGCGTGGCGCGCCGGTGCGAGAGGATGGCACGCCCTTCAGTTCAGCCGGGCTGGTCTGGCGCCACTACGGTGAAGCCGCCGTACGGAGCGTGTCGGGCCTGCCTGATACCGCGCAGTTCGATGCGCAAGTCGGAGCAGTGATCGATCGCGAGTTGGTGCGGCGCATCGATGAGACAGACAATGGCGTCGGCAGTCCCGGAGATGCCCTAGGCCTTGCCGCGATTGTTGAGGACTTCAACCCAGCCTGGAGCGCGCCCGCAGTTGGTGATCGCACAGCGGAAGATGCAGCCTTCCTGCAGGCAGCAGACCTGGTGCAAGCCTCCCTGAAGCGGCGCATCGATGCAGTACGGGCGCGCCTGGCCGCTGAAGCTGCCGTTCTCGACGCTCATGCCCGGTCGACGGATCCGCGCGTGCTAGAGCTCAACCAGAAGATGCCTTGGGAAGGAGCGGTCTTCGCGCATGCGCTCCCCGTTCTCTACGCCGTATATCCGGTCTCGAGCGGCAACTGGATGGTGGAGGCCATGCCGCCGGAGCCTGGCTCGTTCGCTCAGCGCCTTCCGCTACCAGAGGCTTGGGCCGGCTTGCGCGACGCTGAACTGGCTATGGCCAGCGGTGTGCCCGACGCCGTGTTCGCCCACTCTCGCCGCTTCGTTGGAGCAGCCCGTTCGCGCAAAGGGGCCTTGTTGATGGCCCGCAGAGCCATCGAGATCGGGCGGAGACCGGCGAGCATCTGAGAAAGGGACCGTGGCCATCCCGGTCAAACAGAGAGAAGCGCACTCAGCGCCCGGTTGCACCCCACCTTCAGCGCAGCTCGTAGCAGTTGACGACGACGCGTTGGCTCCTCGTCACATCGTACAGGGTGGAGCACTGCACGAGGTGCTTCACATCCTTCTTCCGGAACAGGATCAGAGAGGTTCGCACGTCGAGGTTCCCCGCATATCCCGCGATCTCCCAACCGTCACCGAGTAGGCGTTCGATCGTGATCGACGCCTCAATGGCGGATGCGAGGCCGCCAAATGCGAGAACCATCAGAAGGCCGAGGGAGAACCGCATCGTGACCTCACACCCTCAATGATCGCGTCGACCTTTCCGATGGCGGCGCACGGACAGCATCGAAGCCCTGTTGGACTGCGCCGAAACCTGTCGGCTCGCCAAGCTGATCAGGTTCGGAGCGCCCGCGCGAACTCGATAACGGCTCGACCCGGCACGCCATCTGGCACACGTAGCTGCCGATAGATGGTGACGTGGTCTGCCGGCGGAACTGAAAGCTGGATCATGCAGGCCCTGGCGTGCGTGCCACGTTCATCAGCCAACACACCATCACGAAGTACCCAACCAGCGTCAGCAGCTCGACCGTCCCCGCTTCGCCCCAGGTCAGAATAGCATTGGCGTAGGTCTCATCGAGCAAGCGATGCTGGCCGATGAGTTCCGCAGCAACGGTACGCGCTAGTGCGAGGTCGCTGCGCAGGTCGTCCGGTAGCGGCGTCCCCTGCTCGACAGCGACCAAGGCAGCCGCAGGCACGCCGGCGGCCTCGGCCAACGGCAGGTGCATGTCCCACTCGAACACGTTGGACACCTCACGGGCCACCACACAGATCGTCCATTCGCGCAACGCATCATCGAGCGTCCCTGCGTAGCGCAGCGTCTCGCCGACCTTGGCGACCGCCTGCAGGAGCGGCGGGCGGTGCAATAGCGGCCGAAATGGGCCATAGACGCCGCGGCGTGGGCCGTTGATCAGCTCGTCAGCAGCGGCCTGCTGATCTGCGTCGAGCGTGTCCGGCGGCCCCAGCCGCTCGGATAGACCGGCTTCCGGGAAGGCTGGGATGGCGGTGGCGGAACGGTTCGGGCTCATCAGGCTCACCTCAGGCTTCTTGAATGACAGTTCGGCATCTCGCCACAGCCACAGGGCTGTGAGCACCAGCAGCAGCGTGGCCGCCGCGCCGATCCAGCCCAGCGCATCCCCGCCAGCACAGCGGCCCGAACCGATCGCGCGGACGACCAACGGGCCTGCGATCTGCCCGGCAGCGAAGGCTGCAGTCATCTGGGCCAGGAGCGGCGTGGGATTGTCGGGCCGCACTTCACGCGCCAGTTGCAAGCCGGCCATCGTGGCAACCATGAACGTGCCGCCGACGAAGATCGCCGACGCGGCAATTGCCCAGAGGGCCTGCACAACCAGGGGCAGCGCGGTGCCGAGCGCCATGATGCCCTGGGCCATGGCCCAAATTCGTTTCCGCGGCCAAGCCGCTAGCCAGCGTGCGACAGCCGCGACCGAGAGGGCAGCAGCCAAGCCGAACAGCGGCCAAGTCAGTCCGAATACGAGGGGATCGGGGGCTAGCTCGCGGGCCATGGCGGGCAGGAAGGTTGCGGGCACGATGTAGCCGAACCCGAAGGTGCCGTAGCATAGCACCAGAGCCAGGTGCCCACCGCGGCTGTCCGGCGCATCTGCCGTCGCCTCACGCTCCTCCATTCGCACTGCGGCGGTACTCGGCCCTGCTGACTGCGCCCAGACGAGAAGCGCGCCTGCCCCGGCGACGAGCCCTAGCTCCAGCCACAGCCAGTCCGCCGGCTGACGTCCGCCGAGCCAGGCCAGCATGCCGGCAAGCGCAATGCCGAGCCCGACCCCAGTGTAGATCCAGGCTCCCAGTTGCGAGACCTGACGCCTTGCGAGTTCGGCCAAGCACCAGCTGCTCGCGCAGACCAACGCCCAGGCACTGAACACGCCCGCCGCCGCGCGCAGCAGGACACCGGCAAAAGCACCGGGAATGGCATCGGCTCCCGCGGTCGCCAGGGTTGTCAGCGCTACGCCTATGAGGCTCAGCAGCAGGCCACGACGCGGGTTGCCGGAGAACCAGGAGGCGGTCAGGGCACCGACAAGGTAGCCGCCGTAGTTGGCAGCCGCCCACTCCGCGCCGGCTGCAGCGCTCAAGGTGCCGTCGCGCATCATCAACGGCATCAGCGGCGTGAAGGCGAAGCGCCCGACGCCCATGGCGACGGCGAGTGCGACGATGCCGCTGGCAACGACCGGCCAAGTCGGGTGGGGGTGGGGCGGGGGAGAAGGACGTGTGATGCTCATGGGACGAGCCTATCAAACACCCTCAGCCTGTTCTTGGAAAATGAATTCTCCTGGCATATCATTCTTCATATGAGAACGATGGATCTAGACGACCTCCACATCTTCCGCAGCGTGGTGCGGGAGGGCGGTGTGACGCGCGCGGCGAACCTGCTGCACCGTGTGCCGTCCAACGTGACGACCCGGATCAAGCAGTTCGAGGAGCGGCTGGGTGTGACGCTGTTCCGCCGCGAGGGACGAAGCCTGACCCTCACCGAGGCAGGCCGTACACTGCTGGGCCACGCCGAGAAGCTGCTGCAGATGGCTGACATAGCTGAGCAGGAGGTGCGTAGCGGCGTCGTGCGCGGTGTGCTGCGGCTGGGCTCTCTGGAAAGCGCAGCCGGCGCGAGGTTGCCGCCGATCCTGTCAGCTTTTCACGCACGGCACCCCAACGTCACGATCGAGCTGCAAACCGGCACGACCCGCACGTTGCTGCGCCAGCTCGACCGCTTCGAGGTCGAGGCCGCCTTCGTGTCGGAGCCCTTTGAGAAGGGCAGCGTCTCTGCGCTTCCGGCCTTCGACGAGGAACTGGTGCTGATCACCGCCAGGGGTGGTCCGACGATCCGCGAAGCTGTCGCGCTACGTGGGCAAACACTGGTGGCGTTCCCGCATGGTTGCTCCTATCGCCAGCGCCTCATCGAGTGGCTAGCTGAAGGCGCTGTGTCGCCGGACCGTGTTCTGGAGATGAGTTCGTACCACGCCATCGTGGCGTGCGTGGCGGCCGGCACAGGGGCGGCGATTGTTCCGGCGGAGGTGCTTGATCAGGCCGTGTTGAGCACGGCCGTGGAGCGCCATCCGCTGCCCCCGCATCTGCGGGTCAACCGCACCCACCTCGTATGGTCGGGTGAGGCCAGCGCGTCGTTGCAGGCCCTGATGGGGCTACTGCCCAGCGCGGCCGCCAGTCAGCAGGCGCCTGCGTGAAAGTGCCGACGCTGCCCGTTTCACGAAGTCAGGACCGGAACGTGTGCAAGCTGCAGGCGTTGCGGTCGGACCATGACTCGGGGCAGGTCCGATGGTCGATCTCAACACGGCGACCGCCGAGGAGCTGGACAGCGTGCCTGTGCTGCGAGGTCACGGCTTTGAGATCGTGCGTTACCGGGAGGAGCGGGGCCGGTTCACCAGTCTGCGACAGCTTGATGAGGTTCCGGGTCTCAGTGGCAAAACAGACGATATCGCGGATCAGGTCACAGTCTCGGAGAGCTAGGCCGCACATCAACCTTACGCGCCGCTCGGCCGGCTCCCGCAAGGATGTTTGGGAGCGGAGAAGTTGCCGATCATCTCAAGACGGCTGCTGCGCGCCCATCTCGGCCATTCGGCGGCCTTCGCTGGCATCTCAGAAGTGGACATGGACGAGGCGGGCCGGGTCCTGTTTGAGATCCCGTTCGACGAGATCCTCCACAGGGGGCTTCCGCCCCGACGGCCGGGACCCTGGGGCGTAGGTTGGGATCCGAAACCGACGGCGCTCCGACCGCTTCTCATCGGACGAGGCTGTGGATGGCCTCGCAGTGCCTGACCAGGTTAGGTTGCGTGAAGAGGCACGCTTTGAGCGGGGTGTCGATCTCGTAGAAGTGGATGTTGGCCAGGAAGCCGTAGACCGCGGCGTCGAAGCTGGTCGGATTGATCCCGAACAGGAAGCCGCGCGCGGGGATCAAGTTCGCCAACACCCGGAGGTCGGCGGCGCCCCGGGCATACGCCTCGTCCGGCTCGTACCGACCGATACCTTGGTAGTGGTAGCGCAGCGCGTTGAACTCTCGCGCCTTCCCGAGCAACCCGTCCGTCAGTTCGGGATGCTCGCGGCGCAAAGCATCGCGGAACGCCGGCCAGAAGCGGTCGTCCTTCCAGCGGGAGTAGGACATCACCCAGTACAGGTCGTCCAGCATGCGGTTGATCAGGTGGCCCATGTCCCGGTGGCCGGGCTTCAGCCCCGCATCGATGGACACGCCGTGCCGGCTCGCGAGATGCGCGACGATGCGGTCGCTGTCGCCGACCGTCTCGCCGTCATCGACGATGTAGGGAAGTTGCGCGCGCGGCGCGGCCGAGGCGTCCACGATGTGCTCATGCTTGAAGGGCAGGTCCGCGAGCTTGAGGACGGCGAAGACCTTGAGGCCGTAGCCGTTGTTGTCCGCGACGCCGAACAGGCCTGGGTACGAGTAGAGGGTCAGCATCGCGTCCTCCGGTGCTCACGCGGTGATGCCTGAACGCGGCCGCGAACGAAGGGGCTGGAGGGGACGCTCAGAGACTGGGTCCGCGCAGCCGGTGATAGAGCGCGCGCACCGCGTCCATGTAGCCCTGATCGTTGTTCTTGGCGCAGAATGTGCGGATGAAGTCCGCTTGGACGTTCAGGGGCATTGAGGGCGGCGCGAGGTCCAGCCCCGTGTCGACGCCTTCTGGGGCCCTGATGAGCGCTCCGCTCATGAAGCCTTGCGCCCAGACAAAGTAGTCCTGCTCGGCGTCCGGGCGCTCCACGATTTCCTGGTTGAAGCGGGCACAGGTCGAAGCTCCAATCCCGACAATCTTGGCGGTGTCCGCCTGGGCAGCCGCGATCCAGAAGCACAGGACCCAACTCAGAACTGCTCTCATCCAAACGCCCCCGCCACACTGCTCCAACGATTCTTGATTGGTCGCCTATGAGAGTAGCGCGTGTTCCGCATCGTCACTCGCGATAGCGGGATAAGCCGGACTGCTGCCGGTACTGAGACCGGCAAGCCCCGAAGGAGGTGGAAGCTGGCTTTGAGCTGGCAGGAGAACAAATTTCGCTGCCTCGCTCAAAACTCCATGCCGAACTTCACGCGCAGGTTGTGGCGCTCGAACTGATTCAGGCCCAGAGCACGCCGCGTGTACACCGGATCTGTGTCACGTCCCCAGACCTGCGCCCCATAAGCCAGCGTCAACCACGCCTTCTCTGTGAAGCGGTGGTGCAATGCAGGTCCGATGAAGAGCGCCTCGCTCTCCAGGCGGTTGAGGAAGATCCCGTCATAGCCCCGCAGGTAGCGCACCTCTGGGCCAAGAAAGGTCTTCTCGGCGATCTGCCCGACGACGGCGTTCGACCACAGGAACGTCGAGGAGCGGTAACCCTCGCCGGAACCTCGCTGCCGCCCGGCGGCTGGCTCGAAGCTGATGTTGCTGCCGTACCAGATCTTGTCCGGCACCACCTGGACGTCGAGCTGCAGCAACGTTTCCATGTCGAAGATGTTGGCCCCGTTTCCCTCGATGGGCAGCACGCGGGCGAAGCGCGGCCGCACCTCGATCGCCAGTCCGAGCGGCTGCTCGGCGGAGCCCTTCAGGAACTGGTACTTCAGTTCCACTGACACCCCGTCGAAGGTGCCGAACGACTTGTCGTCCAGATCCACGATGTTGCGCTGGCGACGGAGGTTGCCGAAGGCGCTGAACTCGACGCTGAACCTGTCGATGGGGTTGAACTGGTAGGCGAAGCGGGTGTCGAGCACACGGTAGGTCGAGGAACCCGGGCCGTCGCGGCGCTTGCTCAGGCGCGTGATGGTGTCGACCACCACCTCCTGCTCGCCCTTCTCGCCGGCGTCGGCGCCCTCGGTGAAGCCGAACAGGTGCTCGGTATCAACGTCCTTCTGCTTGTCTGACTTGCCGGTCTCCTGCCCATCCCCCTTGCCGCCCGTCGCTTGGTCAGCCTTGTCGGAGCCGCCCTTGTTGTCCTGCTTGGCTTGGACGGTAAGCGAGACGACCAACAAAGCAAACAGCGCTGCGACCGCTTGAAAGACGCGACGTGCGGGATTGTTGCTTCCGGTCATGATCCTGCGGCGGCCCAATGAAGGCAGTGGGTTTACCGCTGTGGTTAGACACGAAGCAGAGCCGCCTGCCTGCGTCTGAAATGCCACGCACCACAAGAAGCTCGTGCCGGAGGGATGAGGGTGGGGGCGTTGACGTGCCTCGGCAAAAGGCGCGCAGCCAGCATGCGACCAGGGTCGGCGGCCTCTGGCCGTGAGTTAGGTCCGGAAGGATGTAATTGGGCACAAAGCGAAGAGGCCGGGCTGACGACCCGGCCTCCAGTCGCGGCATCACAGCCGATATCGGCGGCTCAGGCGGCTTTGACGCTGGATAGGAAGGTGCCGACCTCCTGTGACAGGCTCACAGAATGACGCGCTAGTTCCTGGGCGGCACTCAGAACCTGAGAGGCGGCCGTGCTGGTCTGACCTGCGCCCTCGCGCACGCCCGCGATGTTGCGCGTCACCTGCTCGGTGCCCTGCGCCGCCTGCTGCACGTTGCGGGTGATCTCCTGCGTCGCCGCACCCTGCTCTTCCATCGCTGCTGCGATCGAGCCCGCGTAGGTGGACATCTCCGCGATCACCCGGCTGATCTCGCGAATGTCGGCCACCGCCTCGCTCGTGGCGCTCTGAATTTCGGCGATCCGATCGCTGATCTCGCCCGTAGCCCGGCTCGTCTGCCCGGCAAGCTCCTTCACCTCGGTGGCAACCACGGCAAAGCCTCGCCCTGCCTCGCCGGCTCGCGCCGCCTCGATGGTGGCGTTCAGCGCCAGCAGGTTGGTCTGCGAAGCTATGGTGGAGATGATCGACACAGCGCTGCTGATCCGCTCGGCCGTGCCCGCCAACCGCTGCACGGTGGCGTCCGTGCTCTGAGCCTTCTCGACGGCCATGTTGGCGATCTGGGCCGACTGGCTGACCTGATGGACGATCTCAGCCACAGAGGCGGCCATCTCCTCAGAGGCAGCCGCGACTGTCTGCACATTGGCCGAGGTCTGCTGGGCAGCACCGACCACCGACAGGGTCTGCTGTGTGGTCTCGTCCGCCGTGGCGGTCATCGACTGCGCGGTCGCCTCCATCTCGGTGGCCGCTCCGGCGAGCCCCTGCGTCATCACCGAGACGTTACGCTCGAAGCGCTTGGTCAGATCATCGAGCAGGTTCGCCCGGCGCATCTTGGCTTCGGCCTCTTCAGCCGCAGCCGCTTCGGCCGCCTGCTTGGCGATCAGCCCTTCCTTGAACACCTGAACAGCCCTCGCCATCAGACCGATCTCGTCACCGCGCTCCTGCCCAGGGACGGCCTCGTCCATGCGGCCGGCAGACAAGGTGCTCATCGCGCCTGTGAGTGCGCGAATGGGTTGGACGATCCCGCGTGCAATCGGCCACGCGCAGGCGACCAGCAGGGCGATCAGGGCCGCAGCGTACGCCGCGTCACGCCGCGCAAGCTCCCAGAACCGGGCGTCGATGTCGTCGATGTAGGTACCGGTCCCGATCACCCACTTCCACGGCGCATAGCTGAGTGCGTAGCCAAGCTTGGGTGAAGGCTGATCCTGCCCAGCGCGCGGGAACATGAACTCGATGAACCCGCCTCCTGCCTTGGCAGCCTCGATCAGGGCGGCGTTGAACCGCAGACCGTTCGCGTCCTTGGCCTCTAGCAGGTTTTTGCCCTCGTTCTCTGGCTTCAAGCCATGCGCGAGGTTCACGCCATCATAATTATAGACGAAGAAGTAGTCATTCTTACCGTAGCGCACGGCCCGGATCACTGACTTTGCGCGGTCTTGAGCCTCTTGCTGCGAGATCAGGCCTTTTTCAGCGCTGAGCGCGAGACCCTTCACTGTCGAGATGCCCGCCTCAACCTGACCCGCGAGAGCGGTTCTGCGCTCCTGCAAGATTGCCTCTCGCGTGCTGAAGAGATGGAGACCCTCAAGCACTGCTAGTACGAAAAAGAAACAGAGGACTAGAAGGCCGATGCGTTGTGATATCTTCAGCGACATGAACTTAGACCAAATGTGCACCGACTTCGCCGGCAGGCAATGGTTATTGTAGGCGGTTCGAAATTAAAACTTCGCCAAGCCCAGCGAGCAGGGGCAAATTCAGCGCGAGCGCGGCCCCTGAGCCGGGCAGCAGCGCAGTCGTTCGAGATGCGAGATCGCGAGCGCAGGCGTCCTAAATCTATCGATCAGCGCAGCTGTGCGACGCCGATTTGGATTGCAACTCACTGCTGGCGTTTGCAAACGTGACTCGAAACCTCGCGCTGACCGACATCTGCTGCCGGCGGTCATGAGCCTTTGGAAGCACGGCGGCTCATTTTGAGTTCCCCGCGGTCCTCGTCCGCTCCTGGCCGGGGCCGCCAACCCATGTACGGTCGAGATGGCCACACAGCCGAAGGTCCGTCTTGGGGCGTCAAACCAACTTCCGCTTGCCACCCCATTCGGACCTTCGTTCCATGCGGTTCGATTGTCCGCTTGAGGTCACTCTGAGGCCTTCACCTGAGCCGCACAGAGCGTCCGCTTAAATGTAGTTTGGCCCCCGAAGCGGACAGGCCGCTATCGGCCAGACTTTGTCACGCCGGATCGCGGGAGCGCGCAACACCGGACATTCGGCTTTGCGCCATCTCGGCCATTCAGAGGCGTTTGCCGGCATCTCCGAAGCGGACATCGGCACATATTGGATCACAGGTCCCACTCGCGCCATCGCCGGATCTTCGGCTCGCCCTCACGGTATGGCAGCTCAATGCACTGGAGCACACCTTCGCATTGGCTTCGTAGAACCTCTGATTGCGGTTCTGCCAGGTCGAGTATGCCAGTTATCGGGCTGGCATACTCGAATGGGACAAGGCACGCTTGACCGTTGAGCGCGCCGCCTCGATGGCCACGTTGCCAGCACCCTTAGTTCGCGTCTCGGTCGGTCGGTTCAGGGCGTGGCGCGCGATGCCGCCCACGAGGTCGTCCACCTCGCCCGCCATCGCCTCCAGCCGGTCGCGGTCCGTCTCGCGGCGCGCCTTCGAGCGGTGTTCGAGCAAGCGCGCTGTCGACACCTCGATCCGCTCGCGGCGGACGCGTCCGATCCGACGGCGCAGCCAGGCGCCCGTGGAGCCAAGGCCGCCGGCGAGGATGGCCACAAGGTAGATCCAGCTCTCGTAGCGCTCGATGAAAGTCTCCTGCTCGCGCTCATAATAGTCGATGGAGCCCGGGTGGATGGGCAGGCGCGCGGAGGTGGCGTCGGCCGTGTCCTCGTAGTCTGGGTGGCTGACGTCTTCGAGGTCCGCCCGCGCTGACGCGACGCCGCGCGGACCGAGCTTCTGCCCGGCGAATCGCGCCTCGTAGGCCGTGCGCCCAGGTTCGGGGTGCTCAGCCATCAGCGGACATCCTCAGCGCGAAATTCAGACTGCTGCGCCCCCATGTGCGAACGCAGGTTCGCGCAATTGCGCGTGGAGGACGGGCAGACCTCGTTAGCGCCACCGGTCTCATACCGGTAAATCACGGCGGCGTCAGAGAGCCTTGACACGTGACGTCCGCAGGGTATGTGAAATGCTGTACAGAGCATTTTGTAAGAGGAGCGCGGTTGTGCTGGATGGTATCCCTATTGCATCCACAAATGATCGCATAGCTCGCGGGGTTCTGCGCGATGCGCTGGTCGGTATTCCAGACGATCTGCGTACGTGATACTGCCGCAAACTCGCCGGGCGCTTGGATCGTCTGGCACGTCTGATGCCGTGTCAGCTCGCGATCTTGTTTGCGAGCGGCTCGAGCCGGCCAGAGGACCATTTGGTTCTGCTTGCAGCGCGCGCGGATCGAATCCATCATCCCTGATGCATAAGCGAAACAGTATTGTCCGACCATCAACTAAGCCGGGGGTGCTCACGGGGGTGCCTCCTCAGGAAGGATAGCGTCGCAATACGGCAAGTGTCTGCCAAGACACTGCTCATTGCGGTTGTATCTGCAATCGCGGGAGCTAGTGACTATGGACGATAAGCGATCAGAGACCCGTCGGCGCGCCCTGATCCCCGGCAAGATCCACTTGCTAGGTGGCGGAGTGATTGACTGTGTACTGCGCGACCGCTCGCCGTCTGGTGCTCGCCTTAAAGTGGTCAGCGTGATCGGCATCCCCGACGCCTTCACGTTAGAGATTCCCGGAACGGGAGAAACGCGTGCGGCGCGTGTGGCTTGGCGCAAGGAGAGCGAGATCGGGGTGGAGTTCGAGGGCATATAGATCCGCTCACCGCCGCCCAAGTTGGTCAGAGCCTTCATGCTGCCGCTCCCGATGTCACCTCGGTCGGGCGCATGCCGTGCTCGGCCAGCGCCTCGAGGTCGGGGATCATCTCCGTCCCCACCTCGGCCCAGCTGTATTCCCGGCCCGGGAGCGAGGCGTGCCGGAAGCGGCCGTTGGCGCGGACGAAGCCGGGCAGGTTGGCCCAGGTCGTCCACTACTCGCCACGTCGTGGGCCGGCGAGGTCGATGTGCGCGACCGACTCCGCGCCCATCGTGGATGGATCGGCGATGGCGGTTCGCAGCGCCTGCGCGGCCTCACGCGCACGCTGGTGCTCCTCCTCGGTTGGCGGCGGGAGCGGGTTCGGGGCGTGGGGGGGGGCATGCTGCGACACCGCGCGACGCAGCCGCTGCTGCCCGAAAATTTAACGAGGCTCGGCCACCGTGCCGGCGTGGTGGAGCGTGGGGGCCGAGAGTGGGATCAGAGCAGCGGAAGGCGATCCGGCAATCTTCTTTCCGGATCGGCGAGCTGACCTCGGTGGAGATGCCATCGCCCGTCGACTGTCTCGTGCGAGATGAGTCCGGGACGGGCGCCCTGATCCAGGTCGCCACGACCGACGGCATCCCGGGCCGGTTCAGGTTGACCGTCGCAAGCAACAACCTGGACAAGCAGTGCGAGGTCGTGCGTCGGACCGCGCATGCCATAGGTGTCCGGTACGTCGACCACGGATAGGCGGCGCACCTCACGCTGCGGCTCCGATGTCGAGGGTGTCGGCGGGGGCGAGCGGCGTCCAGCGGATCAGCACGCCCTCGAAGGTGAGGGTGTCGCCCTCCTCGGGCGGATACTCGGCACACCAGAAGCGAGCCATGTCGGTGATGTTCGCGAAGCCGTTCGCCCGGGCGAAGGTGTCGAGCAGGCAAGGCGCCATCAGGCGATCGCCGAGCCGGATCAGTTCGGTCGCGTTGTGCCGCGAGAACGCGAGGCGGACCGGCACGATGTCCGTGCACCGCGCCTCGCCAAGGCGCCGGCAGTACTTCGCTCGCATGCCCGTGAAGAGCTGCACGAGCTCGCCCGGCCGCACGTGGCGCTTCCAATCGGTGCGGAGCGTCTGCGCCTTTGTGCCGGCGAGGATCGGCACCGCGAAACGCTTCTTGAAGCTGTAGGTGACCATCACAGCGCTCCCAGCGGTGGCGTTAGCACGGGTGGCGGAGCGGAGTGCAGAGCGGGGACCATGCAATTCTGCTTTTCATCCGCGCCGTTGAGTCGCGGAGCGATCACGAACCCGTGAACAGAAGTCCCCCGAGGAATTGTGCGATTTTGCACAAAAATCTGGGAGGGAAGGTCGCTCGCATGGAAGATGAGGACACGTTTTCGTCCGCTGTCGGCCGAATTGTTCACGAACTGCTGCGCGACGCGTTTGTTGGTCTCGCTGGCGATTTGCGCAGGCAAGGCGACGCAGAGATCTTGGAGCGCCTAGATCAAACTGAAGATACCATGTTGGCTCGCCTTGCTCTCTTGTACGCGGCTGGATCCAACCGTGCTTTGGAAGAGAACCTACTGCTGGCGGTAAGCGAGCAGGTGCAAGGCATCATTCGAGATGCTCGAACGCGGGAGCGCCGGCACGCTTTCAACTGAGAGCGATGCGCTCACGATTGCACCGCCGCGACTGGCCGCTCGACGCCGAGGTAGTCGCAGGCCGCGCCGTGCAGCGCGTTTATCTCCACGTCCTTGCCGGGGTAGCGGCGGAGGAAGCTGTTCAGTGCGTCCGCGTGCGCACGAAAAGGTACGAAGGGCCAGAAGTTGATCGGCTTTAATGTGAGATCTTTGGAGAAACGAGCAGATATTTCCGCGCAATCCGTAAGGATGACGCGCATGAGTATACTTATTACTGCACAGGCATTACGAGATCGGAAAGCATCAACGCGCGCGGTCGCAAAGCGGCTGCTGTCAATCTTGGACGGACCGATTCCACATGCCCCAGCAGGCCGGCGCAGCGAATTCTGCGAGCTTCTAGACCTTGAGATTGACGCGCATGCGCTCTGCGTTGATCGGTGGCTCCTCGACGAGTTGCACACCGCTCGAGAGACGGCGGGCGAGGCGTTGCTTGCTACGATGAGCGTAACATCAAGGCAATGATAGAAGGCACTCACGACCGTACCTCCTGGGCCGAGCTAATCGGTGTTTCTGGCTCGTGCTCGAAGCGCGAAAAGGAGCTGCCTTGCTTCGAAAACTGGCTGCAACGAGCTGCTGCAGAGTTTTTTTGATCGAGCCCCCGGGAGAACTGCACGACTCGCCTCAATTCGAAGGCATCCGAGCGGGCTAAATCGGACAGTTTAGTACCAAACTGCACGACTCGCCTCAATTCGAAGGCATCCGAGCGGGCTAAATCGGACAGTTTAGTACCAATATGCGAATGATAATCGCATATATCAGCAACATAGCTTCTTTTCCTTTTCCAGGGTTCGTGCTCGCATACGCGCCGACGAGAGCCATGGCGTACGCATTCAAATCTTGCAGGGAGCCTCCCGATGACCTTCTGGTCGCGCGATTGGCGATGCTTCTGCTGCAATCGACACTCACCGAATGCAGCAACACCTTTCGCTGTAAGGGGTCCACGGCGGCTCGCATGATGCTGGCTGATCTCGAAGCCGACATCGCAGAACGGCTTCTGCGGATGCTCACCATTTCGCCGACTATTCAATCGCGCCCCGACATCATCACCGCAGTCGCATTGCGGGTTCGCGCTGAACTGCGTGCTGGGCACGTCTGTCCGTAAGAAGCGAAGGCGCTCACGATCGCGCCTCCCCGGCCGGGAGGGTGAGAATGGATCTTTCCGGGCCAAGATCCGTTGCCCCGGCTTCAGTATTGATGGCGGCAGAGCCTGCGATAGAATTGAAGCAACAGGAACTCGAAGCCCGTATCTCTGCTCTCGAATACGCCCTGCAGGTCCTCATCAACGGGTTGACCGACCGCGACTCGCTCGATCGTGAGAGGGTCATCCGGCTTCTTGAGGCGGCTGCGAAAGGCCCCGACGCTGCGGCATCCAACCCTGGCGTACCTGCCGCGCGAATTGAACTGTCGGAGAGGTTCTGAGCGAGCCTCTTACCCCTGCCCTCATCACTGCGATGGGTGTTCATGGGGCGGCTCCGCTGGCAAGAGCCGGCTCAGCCTTCAGGAGTAGGAACGTTAGCCCTCTGGACGCCTTTGCATCGGCGAGGTTCCAGTGAAGGCCGCAATGAAGCACTCCACCCCATCGCTCATGTTTCTTGCGGTGCTGATCGCTCCGGCGGTCATCCAAGTTTTGATCGCGCCGCACGCAGAGCCAAAACAATCCTTCGAGCCGCCTTCCAAGGCGCAAGCCAGCCCAGACCGCGTGCAGGGTCGCGACGGCGGCCCCTTTGGGGCTGCCGACGCACGCGGCAAGCGGTGGGCAACGCCAGAGACAAAGAGCGACGGACCGACAGTCATCCTGCGGCGGCGAGACGGCACGCGTGCTCCAGAGCGATAGCGGCTGAGCAGAACTGTCGCTTCCACAGAGCGTTGGGTTGGGGTGCAACACCGGAGAACGAGCATGTCGGCTAACGCCGAGAAGAAGCCCGGGCAACCTAGCTCTCAGGCCGATGAATCCGATATCGCCGCGCCCCGTCTGACACCGCAGGGTCGCACCGATCCTGACGCGTCCGGCGAGGACGAGACGGATCCGGCTGGGGGCGCCAAGACGGCGCAGCCCGACAAGGCCGAGGGCTGAGCGAGCCGCGCTGAGCGTCGACTCGTCCACAAGATCGATCCTGCACAAGTCTGTCCGACCGGTGGGGCCAGCGTCCGAGGAAGGAACAACCACGCCGGCCCCGGCAGTGTGCGAGCGCAGTCAGCCGCGCACAAGGTCAAGACCTGGCTCGCCGACCATAGCGAACGCTGTGGTCTATTACTGCAACTTGAGGCCCGCGAAGGAGCGTGTGGTGATCCGTCCCCACGGGAGTGGTCCGCCCTTTTGGTATGGCTATTGAGCCTGGAGGACGGACGAGATGGCGAAGCGACCTAAGCCAGAGGAGATC
>NZ_JAVDVV010000036.1:0-52290 GCF_031457035.1 Methylobacterium sp. BE186 | reverse complement strand
GCGGTCGTCTCGAACATGTCCATGATGCGCTCGGGCGTCATCCGGGTCACGACGACGCCCCGGCGCGGGCGCACCTCGACGAGGCCGCTCACCGCAAGCTGGCGCAGGGCCTCGCGGACGGGCGTGCGCGAGGCGCCGAACCGGTCGGCGAGGTCCTGCTCGTCGAGGGCGATCCCCGCCGCGAGCGTGCCCGCCGCGATCTCGTCCGTCAGCGCGTTGCGGATCTGGTCCGAGAGGAGGCCGCGGGCTCCGACCATCTCGTCCATGACGCCTGTCCGATCCTCTGAAGCGCGCGTTCTGTATGCGCGACGATAACCTGTGATCATCCTCGTATCACGGACGCGGCCATTCCGGCAGTCTCGTATACGAAGAAATTGACATCCGCGTTCCGTGGGCTCAGATAGGCGTCAGGACCGGCCTCCTGTGTGCAGAGCTGACCCCGACGCGGGGTTCTGTATGCGCCAGGCCCGCTATCAGGGAGCGGATCGGATGTCGCATTGGCGCCGGGAGCAGGCTGAGCGGGACGCGCGGATCGCGGCGGGGCGTGCCCATGCCTCCGGCAAGGTGGTGCCGGCCGGCCGCGCGGTCGATCTCCTCGAAGCGATCCTGCGGCCCCGCGACCGGGTCTGCCTCGAGGGCGACAACCAGAAGCAGGCGGATTGCCTCGCCCGGGCGCTCAGCCTCTGCGACCCGGCTAAGGTCCACGACCTGCACATGGTCCAGTCCGGCATCGTGCTGCCGGAGCATCTCGACATCTTCGAGCAGGGCATCGCGAAGCGGCTGGACTACTCGTATTCCGGCCCGCAGGGCGGGCGCATCGCCCGGATGCTGTTCGGCGGCCAGATCGAGCTCGGCGCGGTCCACACCTACCTCGAACTGTTCGCCCGTTACTTCGTGGACCTGACGCCGCAGGTGGCGCTGATCGCGGGCGTCTCGGCGGACCGGGAGGGCAACCTCTACACGGGGCCCAACACCGAGGACACGCCGACGGTGGTCGAAGCCACCGCCTTCAAGAACGGCGTTGTCGTCGCGCAGGTCAACGAGATCCTGGACCGCGTGCCCCGCGTCGACATCCCCGGAGACCGGATCGACTTCGTGGTCGAGGCCGACAGGCCCTTCTACGTCGAGCCGCTCTTCACCCGCGACCCGGCCGCGATGACCGAGACGCAGATCCTGATGGCCATGATGGCGATCAAGGGCATCTACGCCGAGTACGGCATCCGCCGCCTTAACCACGGCATCGGCTTCGGCACGGCGGCGATCGAGCTGCTGCTGCCGACCTACGCCGAGAAGCTCGGCCTCAAGGGCCAGATCGCCACCCACTGGGCGCTCAACCCGCACCCGACCCTGATCCCGGCGATCGAGTCGGGCTGGGTGCGCCAGGTCCATTGCTTCGGCTCGGAAGTCGGCATGGACCGCTACATCCGCGAGCGGCCGGACGTGTTCTTCACGGGCGCCGACGGTTCGCTCCGCTCGAACCGGGCCTTCTGTCAGACGGCTGGCCTCTACGCCTGCGACCTCTTCATCGGCTCGACGCTGCAGATCGACCTGATGGGCCATTCCTCCACCGTCACGCAGTCGCGGGTGGCGGGCTTCGGCGGCGCGCCGAACATGGGCTCGGACCCGCATGGCCGCCGCCACCCCTCCGACACCTGGATGAAGGCGGGGCGGGAGGCGCAGACCGTGGGTGATCCCGCCCTAATGCGCGGGCGCAAGCTCGTTGTGCAGATCGTCGAGACCTTCGGCGACAAGCTCGTGCCCGCCTTCGTGGAGCGGCTCGACGCGCTGGAACTCGCCAGGAAGATCGGGCTCGAACTCGCCCCGGTGATGGTCTACGCCGACGACGTCACCCACATCGTCACCGAGGAGGGAATCGCGAACCTCCTCCTCTGCCGTACCCTGGACGAGCGCGAGCAGGCGATCCGCGGGGTCGCGGGCTACACCGAGGTCGGGCGCGGGCGCGACCGGGCGATGGTCGAGTCGCTGCGCGCACGGGGCATCGTGCGCCGCCCGGAGGATCTCGGCATCGAGCCCCTCGACGCGGATCGCTCGCTACTGGCGGCCAAGTCGATCAAGGACCTCGTGCATTGGTCGGGCGGCCTCTACGACCCGCCGGCCCGGTTCCGGAACTGGTGATGCCCGCCTCGCAGGCCGGGCCGCTCGCCCCACCTCTCCCGTTCGGGAGAGGTCGCGTGCGCGTCAGCGCAGCGGGTGAGGGATGCGGCCTGTCCGGGCACGTCGCCCCTCTCACCCTGTCCCTCTCGGAACGAGAGGGGACCCCCGCCCGGTATCCAGGAGGCCCGATGCCATGGAAAGACTGACCTTCCGGCATGCCACGAAGGCTCCGCTCGCCGGGCGGAAACCCCTGGCGATCACGGGCGTCGTCGCCTCGGGCAATCTCGAAGTGCTCCTGGAGCGGACGCTGCCGCCGGATGCCTGCACCGTCGAGATCGAGACGCCGGTCCACGGCTACGGCGACGTCTGGGAGGCGGTGGTGGCGGATTTCGTCGCCCGCGCCCAGCCCGGGGGGCTTCGCATCACGATCAACGACGGGGGCGCCCGCCCCGACACCGTGTCGCTGCGCCTGCTTCAGGGCGCCCGGCTGATGGAGGGCTGACGTTGAGCGAGCGCATCACCGATCCCCGCGCCGCGAGCTGGTACGAGGCGAGCGCGCGGGCCCGCCTCGACGGGCTGCTCGATTCCGGCAGCTTCGCCGAGATCATCGGCCCGGAGCAGCGGAAGATGAGCCCGCACCTGCCGCTCTTCGACCTGCCGCGCGCCTTCGATGACGGCTTGGTCATCGGCTCCGGCCGCCTCGACGGCAGGCCGGTTCTGGTGGCCGCGCAGGAGGGCCGCTTCATGGGCGGCGCCTTCGGCGAGGTGCACGGGGCGAAGCTCGTCGGGCTCCTGCGCGCCGCGCTCGGGCTCAAGCCCGCAGCCGTCCTGATCCTGTTCGACACCGGCGGCGTGCGCCTGCAGGAGGCCAATGCCGGCGAGACCGCCATCGCCGAGGTGATGCGGGCGATCACCGAGGCCCGCGCGGCCGGCATCCCCGTGATCGGCCTCATCGGCGGCCGGGCCGGCGCCTATGGCGGCGGCGGCCTCATCGCCGGCACCTGCTCGCGGCTCGCTGTCTCCGAAGGCGGGCGCATCAGCGTCTCCGGTCCGGAGGTGATCGAGACCAACAAGGGCGCCGAGGAGTTCGATTCGCGGGACCGGGCGCTGGTCTGGCGCACCATGGGCGGCAAGCACCGCCGCCTGATCGGGGGCGCCGACACCTTCGTGGACGACACGGTGGCAGCCTTCCGCGAAGCCGCCCTCGCCCTGATCGGCCGGGCGCCCGCCTTCGACCTCGCGACGCTCGAGGCCGAGCAGGCGCGGCTGGAGCGGCGCCTCGCGGATTTCGGGGAGTGCCGCGACGCCACCGAGATCTGGAGCCGGCTCGGCGTCAACGATCCGGCCGCCGTGCCGGGTCTGACGGCGGCCGATTTCCACGCCCTCGTCGCGGGTTTGCGGGAGACCGGCCATGACGCTCGCTGAGATCCTCGCCTCCCTGTTCCCCGAGGGCCACGCCGTCGCGGTCGAGGACGGGCTCGTGAGCGGCCACGGGCCGTTCCGGGGCGGCCGGCTCGCGGTCATCGGCATCGACGGCAACACGCCGCTCGGCGTCGAGGGCGCCGCCCGCCTCGCCGGATCCGTCCTCGACGTGGTGCGGCAGGGCGGGGCGACGCCGATCCTCGTGGCCATCGATTCCGACAGCCAGCGCATGAGCCGGCGCGACGAGCTCCTCGGCCTCAACGAGTATCTCGCCCACCTCGCCAAGTGCCTGCTGCTCGCCGACCGCAGCGGCCACCCGACGGTGGGCCTCGTCTACGGCCACACGGCGGCCGGCGCCTTCATCGCCACGGCGCTCGCGACCCGGGTGCTGGCGGGCCTGCCCGGCGCCAGCCCGAGCGTGATGGACCTGCCCTCCGTCGCCCGCGTCACCAAGCTGCCCCTCGATCGGCTGGAGGCCATGGCCTGGGACACGCCCGTCTTCGCGCCGGGCCTCGACAACATGGTGAAGACCGGCGCCGTCCACGCCGTGCTCGATCCCGCGCAGCCGCTCGGACCCCAGATCGAGGCGCTGATCGACGGATCGCCGGCAGCCGACAACCGCGATGCGCTCGGTGCCGAGCGGGGCGGCCGGCCGGTGGCGCAGGGCATCGCCGCCGAGGTCGTGCGGGACGCACGCCTTGGCTGAGGCCCTCCGGCGCCACGATCTCCTGAGCGTGGAGCCCGGCGCCTGGGAGGCGGTGCTCGCCGGCCGCCCCGATCTCGACGGCGCACCGCACCTCTCGGACTGGGCGCGACGGGGCTTCCCGGTCATCGTCCGGCGGCGCCATCCGGGCGAGGCGGCCGGGACCGTGCCGGTCGGCCTCCCCCTGCCGCCCGCGGACGGCAAGCGGCGCATCGGCCTCGCCCTGCCGCCGGGGGCGGTGCGGCCGCGCGAAGCCCTGGCCGCGGCGCAGGCCGTCGAGGCGGCCCCCGAGGCGTGGCGGCCGGTGCTCACCGCCCTCGACGGGCTCGGTCGCTGCCACGGCGCCGTCCCGCGCCTGTTCGGCGCCCTCCTCTGGCAGAGCCTCACCGGCCTGACCTACCTCTCGGCCCATTCCGACCTCGATCTGCTCTGGCCCATCGCCGGCGCCGTGCCGCCGGACCTCCTCCGCGGCATCGCGGACATCGAGGCCGGGGCGCCGATGCGCCTCGACGGCGAGATCCTTCTGCCGGACGGCAGCGGCGTGAACTGGCGCGAACTGCACGCGGCCGAGCCCGGCGGCACCGTGCTGACGAAGCGGGTCGAGGGTGTCGCGCTCCGCTCCGCCGAAGCGGTTCGCGCGGGAGAGGTCGGTTGAGCGCGCTCTCTCGCCGCGCCTTCCCCGAGCAGGGGCGTGATCCTGCGGCCGCCATCGGCCGGCTCGCGGTCGAGGCCCTGCGCCTCGAACTGGAAACCTATCCGAAGCCCGGCCTCGTCAGCCTCGTCGACAGCGGCAGCCACGCCGACATGGATGCGGCGACCTTCCGGGCGAGCGCCGCCGCCCTCGAACCCTGGTTCGCTGCCCTCGCCCGCGCGGGTGCCGCGGGCGAGCCGATGCCGGCCCTGCGCCGCCTCGGCATCGCCGCGGAGGCCGACATGCGGGCGGCCACGGGCGGCGTGAACACCCATCGCGGCGCCATCTTCGGCCTCGGCCTCCTCTGCGCGGCGGCCGGGTCGGAAGCGGCAGGGCGCTCCCCCGTCCTCGCAACGATCCGGCAGCCGGACCCCGAGCCCACCCCTCGTCCCGAGGCTGCTCCGCAGCACCTCGGGATGGGAGCGGGAGGGCGTGCTGCGAGCGCGGTGCAGCCCTCCCGAAGCGAGATCGGCCGCTTCGGCGCACTCATCCGGGCGCGCTACGCGGAGGCCATCCTCGACGGGCCGGAACTGCTCCACGCGCCCGGCGCGCGGGCACGACGGCGGCACCGCGTCGGCGGAGCGCCGGCCGAGGCGGCTGCGGGCTTCCCGACCCTCTACCGCGTCGGCCTGCCGGCTCTGCGCCGGGGGCGGCGCCTGCGGCCGGGCGACCCGGAGGCCGCCCGGGTCGAGGCCTGCCTCGCCCTGATCGCGGAGCTTGAGGACACCAACCTCCTGCACCGGGGCGGCGCCGAGGGCTACGCCTTCGCGCGGGCGGAGGCCGCCCGCTTCATCGCCGAGGGCGGGATCGGGCAGACGGATTGGCGCGCCCGCGCGGAGGCGCTGCATGGCGGCTTCGTCGCCCGCAACCTGAGCCCGGGCGGTGCGGCCGACCTCCTCGCCATGACGCTGTTCGTCGATGCGGCCGAGGCATGACCCTCGCCGTGCTGCTCTCCGGCCAGGGCGGCCAGCATCCCGGCATGTTCGACCTCACGGCGGACCGGCCCGAGGCGGAGGGCATCTTCGCGGCCGCCGCGCGCCTCCTCGGTGACGATCCGCGCGCGCTGGTGCGGGCCGGAGGCCCCCGCCTCCACGAGAACCGCACCGGGCAGATCCTGGTCTGCACCGCGGCGCTGGCCGCCTGGAACCTCGTGCGGGGGGCGGCCCCGGCGCGCTGTCTCGTCGCCGGCTACAGCATCGGCGACCTCGCAGCCTGGGGTTGCGCCGGCCGGTTCGCGCCCGAGACCGTGCTCCGACTCGCGGCCGGTCGGGCCGAGGCGATGGATGCGGCGGGTGCGCCCGGCCAGGGGCTCGCCGGCATCCGCGGCTTGCCGCAAGCCCGGATCGGCGCGATGGCTCAGGCACGGGGCTGCCATCTCGCCATCCTGAACGCGCCCGACAGCGTGGTGGTGGGCGGCGCGGTGCCGGCTCTCGACATCCTCTGCGCGGAGGCGCGCGCGGCCGGCGCCCAGCGCGCCGTGGTGCTGCCCGTGCACACGCCCTCGCACACGCCGATCCTGACCGGAGCGACGGTGGCGTTCCGGACGAGTCTCGAAGCGGCTCCGACGACGCGGCCGCCCCGCGGGGCCCCGCGCCTCCTCAGCGGCCTCGACGGCGCGCCCGTCTTCGACGAGGCGGCCGGCCTGGAGAAGCTCAGCCTGCAGATCTCGCGCACGATCGACTGGGCCGCCTGCCTGGAGGCCGCCCGGGAATACGGCGCGACGCGGGTCCTCGAACTGGGACCCGGCCACGCGCTCGCCACCATGGCGCGGGACGCGCTGCCCGGGGCTCGCGTCCACGCGCTGGAGGATTTCCGCTCCGCCGAAGGCGTCGCGGAGTGGCTGCGCGCGGATTAGGAGTGCAGCGCGTCGTCGTCCGCATCCTCGTCGATGTCGAGGAGGAAGACGATGTCGGCCTCGTCCTCGTCGTCCTCGGACGCGGCGTGACGCGGATCGGTCTCGAAATCCGCGTCCGAATCGTCCTCGGCGAGCGCGTCCTCGAAGACCTCGATCTCGTCCTCGGTGGCCGGGCGCACCTTCAGCTCGGAGGTGCCGTTCCAGAGGGGGCGGCCCTCGCTCGTCATCGCCTGGATGTCTTCCTTGAAGCCGTCGCAGGTGAAGAGGTCGCGCGCCACCTCTTCGGTGCCGTTGATGACCGCCACCGCGGTTCCGTCGATCTCAAGGGTGAACATGGGCGACTCCCTGTCTGCCGAGGCGCCCGTTTACGAGGGTTGCCGGGCCGCGCCAAGACGTCTTGGCGTCTCTCCGGGATTGTCCGGGGCACGGCGCCTCAGGCGCCGCCGCCGACCCGCGCGATGGCGCGCTTGACGACGCCCTGCACCTCGGGATTCGACAGGAACAGGTCGTGGTTGATGAGGCCGCCGCCGTAATCGGAGGCGTCGGCCACCCGCACGCCGAGCGCCTCGAGCCGCTCCCGGTCGGCCGCGCCCGCACGGACGACGCCGCCCGCGATGGTGCTCGACAATTCGAGCGCCCGGTCGTTCGTCGAGGAGATCACGGTGATCTTGTTCACGTCGGGTCCGAGCCGCTCGACGCCCTTCGTGAACAGGTCGATGTCGATGTCGGGCGCGGCGAGCACCACGGCCCCGATCCGCGCCATCGCGGCCTCGCCCGCCTCGGCCCGCAGCATCCGCAGGGTCTCGAGCGTCAGGAGCGTGCCCATCGAGTGGGCGACGATGTTGATGCGGCCGCCGCTCGGCGAGGCCGCGAGCGCCTTGAGCAGGTCCTCGAACGCGTCGCGGGACCAGAGCGCGCTCTCGCGGTCGTAGCCGTAATCGAAGGTCGCCGCCGCCGACGGCCAGGTGAACAGCCCCGAGACGCCGCGGAAGCGGATGCCGTCCGAGAGGCGGGCGGCGCTGACCGCGGCCGATTCGAAGGATTCCCGGTAGCCGTGCACGTAGATCAGCACGTCGCGCCCCAGCGCCGCCTGCGCGAAGGCCTCCGGGGCGCCCCCGCCCGTCTCGACCTTCGGCACGGCGCCGATGGTCCAGTCGCCGGTGACGACCGAAGAGACCTTGCCGAGGAGCGAGCGGTCGGGGGGCGACAGGCGCACCTCGGCGAAGCTGAGGCCCCGCCCGCGTTCGGAATTGAAATAGGGAGCCTTCGGCGGGCTGCCGACCGGCTTGCGGGTCGTCGCGACGAGGAGCACCGGCATCACGTCGAGGGCCGACTGGCGCTCGGGTCCCACCACGGCGCCGGTGACGAGGCCGTCGGCGACGCAGGCGCCGAGGCCGGGCGTCAGCGCCGTCGCGCCGAGGAGTGCGCCGAGTCGGAAGACGCTGCGTCGGGTGGGCCGGTCTGTCTCACGCATCATGATCGTCGCGGGCCCCGCTCGGTGGCCGGTCTCGCCTCGAGGCCGGTCCGGTCTCCCTAGCCCCTGGCCCACAATCTTGGCCATGACAGGGCACGGGCGTGGCGGGCCCGCATGTGGATTGCGGGCAGGGGGTGGGGTGTGGCGTCGGCGGCACAGGCGCGAGGCTCGCGCCCTGGTTGCTTGCCGGGGGGATAGGCAGCTCGCATCATCACCCCCGTTCGGCAGACTCCTTTCCGATCCGCGACGGCCTGCGGGCAGGCAGGCTTGCGGCGTGCTGGCCCGGCGCCGCCATCCGAGTGGGCCTGATCGGGAAGGGGGTGAGGGGATGTGATCGGAGTTCCGATCGTCACGATCACGGTGACGAAAAACGCCAGCGCGTGGTCGCTGACCATCACGCTGGCGCTGATCTGATGATCCCATCATCATTCAGCTGAGCACGGACGTCGCGGGTCTGACCCACCCGCGGCGTCCACCTGCGCCCAACCGGGAGGGAAGATAATCCGAATCCCGTCCCGTTTCAATTTCGCGCCGCCCCTCGACGAACGGCCGCCCTCCCGGCATGTAGGGGCCATGGCCCCTCCGCCCCTCGACCTCGACCGGATCCGCGAGCGCCTCCTCGCGGGCGACCGCGCGGCCCTGGCACGCGCGATCACCCTCGCCGAATCGCGGCGCGCCGATCACCGCGCGGCGGCGCGCGACCTGATCGACGCGGTGCTCCCCCGCACCGGCAACGCGATCCGGGTCGGCATCACCGGCGTGCCCGGCGTCGGCAAGTCGACGACGATCGACGCGCTCGGAGCCAACCTGACGGAGGCCGGCCACAAGGTCGCGGTCCTCGCCGTCGATCCGTCCTCGACGCGCACCGGCGGCTCGATCCTCGGCGACAAGACCCGGATGGCGCGGCTCGCGGTCGACCCGAACGCCTTCATCCGGCCCTCGCCCTCCTCGGGCACGCTCGGGGGCGTGGCGGCCAAGACCCGCGAGACGATGCTGCTCTGCGAGGCGGCGGGCTTCGACGTGATCCTCGTCGAGACGGTGGGCGTCGGACAGTCCGAGACGGCGGTGGCCGACCTCACCGACTTCTTCCTCGTCCTCATGCTGCCCGGCGCGGGCGACGAATTGCAGGGCATCAAGAAGGGCATCCTCGAACTCGCCGACATGATCGCGGTCAACAAGGCCGACGACGGCGAGGGCGAGCGGCGGGCGAACGCAGCGGCCTCCGAGTACCGGGCGGCGCTCCACATCATGACGCCGGCCTCGGCCACTTGGACGCCGCCGGTCGTCACCGTCTCGGGCCTCACCAACAAGCGCCTCGACACGCTCTGGCAGAAGATCGTCGATCACCGCGAGAAGCTCACCGCCACCGGCGAGATCGCCAAGCGCCGGCGCGAGCAGGACGTGAAGTGGATGTGGGCCCTCGTCCACGAGCGCCTGCATCAGCGCCTCGTCGGCTCGGCGGAGGTGCGGAGGGCCACGACCCAGGCCGAGGCCGACGTGGCGGGCGGGACGCATTCCCCGGCCGCGGGCGCGGAGGCGATTGCGACCCTGATCGGATTGTGACCGCAACCCTCCTCGTCACCGGGTTCGGGCCGTTCCCCGGCGTTCCGCGCAACCCGAGCGCGGCGCTCGCGCGGCGCCTCGGGAAAGCGCCCAGATTGCGGCTGGCTCTTGGCGGGGCGCCCAGCGTGCTCGTGCTGCGGACGGCCTACGACGCGATACGGGAGGTGCTGGCCCCCGCCCTGGCGGAGAAGCCCCAGGCGGTTCTGATGTTCGGCGTGGCAAGCCGCGCCCGGGCGCTGAGGGTCGAGATCCGCGCCCGCAACCGCGCGAGCCCGCTGTTTCCCGACGCGAGCGGGCATCGGGCCGGACGTCTCGCCCTCGATCCGGCGGGGCCGCCCGAGCGGACGAGTCCGGCCGCCCACGCCGCCGTCGCCATCCTGCGCCGGCACGGCATCCCGGTGGCAGCCTCGCGCGACGCCGGGCGATACCTTTGCAACGCGAGCTACTTCCGGGCTCTCGCCGAACCCTGCCCGGTGCTGTTCGTCCACATCCCTCCAAGCCCCCGCACCCGCCGCCCGCAGGGCGCCCGCCCCGCCACCGATCCGCAGCGGACGTTGAGGGCGCTCGCCGCCGTGGCGACGATGCTGACGCGGCGGGCGCGCCGGGACTTCTGAAACCGCACCCCCTCGGAGGGCCGGAATCGGGACGCCCTTCGCGGGCACCGCACCAAAAAGTGCGGACCTTGGCGGTGCACAATCGCCTCCTCGGGCGTTTGCAAGTCCGACGGAGCCGGCGGCCCGCCCCCGCGGACGCACGGTCACCGAGAGAGGAGATCAGCCATGGTTGATACGGATCGCATCGTCGGGACCGCCAAGGAAGTCGGCGGCAAGGTGCAGGGCGCGGCGGGCGACTTCGCCGGTTCGTCCCGCGACTCGGTCGAGGGCCGCTTCCGCGAGGCGCAGGGGCGCGCCCAGGACGCCTACGGGCAGGCCAAGGACACCCTGCGCAACGTGGCCGACGACCTGTCGGATTACGCGGGCGACGCCTACGAGCGCGGCGGCACCTATCTCAAGGACGGCCGCCGCGTCGTCGGCGAGCGCGTCGAGGAGAACCCGCTCATCGCGCTCCTGATCGCGGGTGCGGTCGGCTACGGCCTCGCCCTGCTGCTGCACGGCCGCCGATAGAGCGATCGAACGCGCCCTCCGGCCCCGGCGGCCGGAGGGCGTCGCCCCTCACTGCGCCGTCCAGCCGCCATCGACGGAGAGGTTCGCGCCGGTCATCTGCGTCGCCGCCTCCGAGCACAGGAACACGGCGATCGCCGCCACCTGATCGACGGTGACGAATTCCTTGGTCGGCTGCGCCTTCAGCAGCACCTCCTCGATCACCTGCTCCTTCGTCAGGTTGCGGGCCTTCATCGTGTCCGGGATCTGGCTCTCGACCAGCGGCGTCCAGACGTAGCCGGGCGAGATGCAGTTCACGGTGACGCCGTGGGTCGCGAGTTCGAGCGCGACCGACTTCGTCATGCCGACGAGCCCGTGCTTGGCCGCCACGTAGGCGGATTTGAACGGGGAGGCGACGAGGGAATGGGCCGAGGCGATGTTGACGATCCGCCCGAAGCCCCGCGCCTTCATGCCGGGCACCGCCGCGCGGATCGTGTGGAAGGCCGAGGACAGGTTGATCGCCAGGATCGCGTCCCATTTCTCGGGCGGGAATTCCTCGACCGGCGACACGAACTGGATGCCGGCATTGTTCACCAGAACATCGACGCGGCCGAAGGCACCCTCGGCCTCCGCGACCATGGCGGCGATCTCGGACGGCTTCGTCATGTCGGCGCCGGAGTAGAGCACGCGCACGCCGTGCTCCGCCTCGATCCCGGCGCGGGTCCGTTCGATCTGGCCCGGGTCGCCGAGCCCGTTGATCATCACGTCGGCGCCCTCGCGCGCGAGGGCCTTGGCGATGGCGAGCCCGATGCCGCTGGTCGAGCCCGTGACCACGGCGGCCTTGGATTGCAGAATCATGGTGCGCCTCGCTGGCGGCCGGGGCGCGGAGCGGCCGCGGCGTCGAGAGCCCGTTGTAGCGGCAGGGAGCGGGGGCGGTCACCCGGGGCAACGAAGGGAGGGCCTGACGCTCGCGCGATCTTGTCGCTTGCCGGGCCGCCGTTGACAGGCCAGCCCCGCTTCGCCAGTTTCCGCGCCGCCCGGGGATCGGCCATCCGCGAGGCCGACACGTGCCGCCGGACGCTCGCCGCGCCGCCGCATCGTCGCCATATCGGCCTGCCAATGGCCCGCGTGGAGTGCACGTCCGCGTCGTCGGGCCGGTGCCCTCCCGAACGATTCTCAGACGGTGTGATGCGCTCCTATCTCGACTTCGAAAAGCCCGTCGCGGAGCTGGAGGCGAAAGTCGAGGAGCTCAAGGCGATGGGCGCCCGCGACGGCGCCGTCTCCATCAGCGAGGAGGTGGGCCGCCTCGAGACCAAGGCCGCCCAGGCCTTGGCCGAGATCTACGCGAACCTGACCCCCTGGCAGAAGACGCAGGTCGCCCGCCATCCGCAGCGCCCGCACTTCGTCGATTACTGCGCCGGGCTCATCACGGAGTTCTCGCCGCTCGCTGGCGACCGCAGCTTCGGCGAGGATGAGGCGATCGTCGGCGGGTTCGGGCGTTTCCGCGGCCGGCCGGTCTGCGTGCTCGGCCAGGAGAAGGGCTCGACCACGGAGACGCGCCTGCGCCACAATTTCGGGATGGCGAAGCCCGAGGGCTACCGCAAGGCCGTGCGCCTGATGGAACTCGCCGATCGCTTCGGCCTGCCGGTTCTGGCCTTCGTCGACACGGCGGGCGCCTTCCCCGGCATCGAGGCGGAGGAGCGGGGCCAGGCCGAGGCCATCGCCCGCTCGACGGAAGCCTGCCTGTCGCTCGGCGTGCCGAACATCGCCCTCGTCATCGGCGAGGGCGGCTCGGGCGGCGCCATCGCCATCGCCACCGCCAATCGCGTCCTGATGCTGGAACACGCGATCTACGGCGTGATCTCGCCCGAGGGCGCCGCCTCGATCCTGTGGCGCGACCAGGGCCGGGCCCACGACGCCGCGACCGCCATGAAGATCACGGCCCAGGACCTCCTGCGCCTCGGCATCATCGACACGATCGTACCTGAGGCGACGGGGGGCGCCCACCGGGACCGCGAGGCGGCCATCGCGGCAGCCGGCAACGCGCTCACCGCGGCGCTCGCCGAGTTCGACGGGATGGGCGCCGCCGAGATCCGCGACCGCCGGGCCGCGAAATTCCTCGATATCGGCCGCAAGCTGTGACGGGGCTCGCCCGAAGGGCGCTTGGCCCCGATCGCCTGTCATCCGAGCTCCCGCGTCCCGTCTGCGACGTTTTGGCACGTTCGCGAGCCCGCGGATGCCCGCCAGTTCGGATGTCGCGCTCGCGCCCTACAGGATCCGGCCCGCGGGTCGTGCCCATCCCGTCGACTTCGCGCCGGCCGGCGAACATCTGTAACCGCACTTCACAGGCGGCCGGCACCGTGTCTTCGCGATCATTGCGGTAAGGGCCGGGTAAGTTTAACGAAGCTAATGGGTTGGGGAGTAGCGTCCGACGGGAGACCGTCCCGCGGGCGGTGATGATCGAGGACCGGGGTTCCCCATGGCTGTGCGTCCGCTCGCGGCTGCGAGTCTTGTTGCGCTCGCGTCTCTCCTCGGGGCTTGCCAGGACGGCACTTTCGGCGGCGGCGGCTCGACCCGCCATCTCACGCCCATTCCCCAGAAGACCCTCGCCCTGATGCAGACGAAGGGCATGTCGCAGACCGACCCTATCCTGATCCGCGCCTACAAGAAGGAGGCGGAGATGGAGGTGTGGAAGCGCGGCTCGTCCGGACAATACGCGCTGCTCAAGACCTTCCCGATCTGCCGCTGGTCGGGTCAGCTCGGGCCGAAGACCAAGCAGGGCGATCGACAGGCGCCGGAGGGCTTCTACACGATCACGCCCGGGCAGATGAACCCGAACTCGGCCTATTACCTCTCCTTCGACACCGGGTATCCGAACGCCT
Source organism: Methylobacterium sp. BE186 (assembly GCF_031457035.1). Taxonomy (NCBI): domain Bacteria; kingdom Pseudomonadati; phylum Pseudomonadota; class Alphaproteobacteria; order Hyphomicrobiales; family Methylobacteriaceae; genus Methylobacterium; species Methylobacterium sp. BE186. The sequence goes on along the minus strand of NZ_JAVDVV010000036.1, from coordinate 38,485 downwards.
TCGACCGGGCGAATGGGCGCAGCGGCAACTACATCATGGTGCACGGCACCTGCTCGTCGGCCGGCTGCTTCGCGATGACCGACGAGTCGATGGCGGAACTCTACGCGATCGCGCGTGAAGCCTTCGCGGGCGGCCAGCGGGGCTTCCAGTTCCAGTCCTACCCGTTCCGGATGACGGCGCAGAACTTCGCGAAGTTCCGCAACGATCCGAACGCGCCCTTCTGGCGCAACCTCAAGGAAGGGTCGGATTACTTCGAGGCCCTGAAGGACGAGCCGCGGGTCGGTCTGTGCGGCACCCGCTACGTGTTCGGGGGCGCCGATGCCGCGGCCGGCTCCTGCAATCCCAAGGTCGATACGCTGGTCGCAGAGAAGCGCGAGCGCGACAACCGCGAGATCGCCGAACTCGTCGGCAAGGGTACGGCGGCGACGCGGGTCGTCTACGACGATGGCGATCAGAACCCGGTCTTCCGGCAGCAGCCGCAGCCGAATGCCTTCGCGAGCCTCACCAACGCCTCCGAGGAGGGGCTTCCCTACGCATCCAAGGATTATGCCCGCCACAATCTCGGGGAGGTGAGCAGGCCTGAGACCCTGGCCGCCGGTCCCCGCGAGATCGAGGTCGACGCCAAGGGCCGTCCGATGATGACGGCGAGCGTCGACGCGCCGATCCCGACGAAGGCCGCGGCAGCCTCGCTCGCCCGGAAAGACGACCGGAAAGGGCCGCACAAGGGCGAGCCGAGCCTCGTCGCCCAGGCCGTCCCCACCCCTGAGGCCGGCAAGGCGGCGACGCCGGCCCGCATCAGGGTGGCGGACGCGGAGGGCGATCCGGCTGCCTACCAGAAGATGTTCAGCAACCTGCTCGGCAAGCGCGCTCCCGCGACGCCGGCCACGGACGCGGCGACAGTGCCGGCGATCGCCGCCCTGCCGGAGCCGGCCAAGCCCGCCCAAATCGCGAGGACCGCGAACGTCGCGAGGACCGCCCACTTGACGACACTTCAGGCCCGCAAGGAGCCCGCCGGAGCCTCGACGAAGCCCGGCAAGGCGGAGGCGAGAGCGGACGCCAAGCCGGACGCCAAGCCGGATGCGAAGGCTTCCGAGAAGGCGACGTCCGCGAGACACTGACGCCGCATCGCGCGCCGGCCGCCCGCCTGCACGGCGTGCCGGCTCCTGCTCGACGATACAAGGGTGCGGGCACGAAAAAGGGGGCCCTGCGGCCCCCTCTCGCTTCGGCGCGTGCGCCTCGGCTCACATGCCGCGGCGCATGTCGCGGCGCATCTCCCGACGCATCATCTCCCGACGCATCATGCGGCGCTCCATGTGACGGCGCATCATGCGGCGCTCCATCATGCGGCGCTCCATCGGCGTCATGTAGACCTGGGTCGTGGCATCGGGGGCGGTGACGCCCATCGGCGCGCCGGGGGCCGCGGAGGCCGAAGTGGCAAGGCCGGCAACGCCGAGCGAGGCCAGGACGGCGAAGGCGTAGGTCATCTTCCTCACGAACGAGATTCCTTTTCTCTGTTCCCCGAGCGCGGCGCCGGGTCTCTCCTCCGAAAGGGTCGCTTCGGAGGTGGCCATCGCGCTTCCGTTGCGCGGCGGGTCCCGATTGAGACCCGCCGGCTACAACCTCCGGGTCAGAGATTGGTTTCCTCGAAGGCCTTCACCCATTCGGCACAGATGCCGGAGCGGACGATATCGTCGCGGGTGAACTCCACGACCGGGATCGGCATCATGCGGCTCTTCACGAGGTGGATGACCGTGCGCAGGCCGCTCGTCTCGCGCAGGTCCGTCTGGGAGACGTCGCCGTTGATGATGACCTGGCAATCGTCGCCGATGCGGGTCAGGAACATCTTGATCTCGGCCGTGGTGGTGTTCTGCGCCTCGTCGAGGATCACGAGACAGTTCTTGAAGGTGCGCCCACGCATCACCTCGAAGGGAACGATCTCGATGTCACCGGTCTTGAGCGCGATCTCGAAGGCCGCCTGGCCCATCCGCTCCTTCATGGCCTCGGTCAGCGGGGCGACCCAGGGCGCGATCTTGTCCTCGAGGGTTCCGGGAAAGAAGCCGAGCGACCGGCCGGACGGCACGTTCGGCCGCGTGATGACGACCTTGGCGATGCGGCGCTGGCGGAGTTGGTCGGCGGCGCGGGTGCCGGCGATGAAGGTCTTGCCGGTGCCGGCGGGTCCGAGGACGATGACTTGCGCGTGGGATGCGAGGGCTTCGAGGTACTGGCCTTGTCGTTCCGTCAGGGGTTGAATGGGGCTTAAGTGCCTCTCCTCGTCAAACCGGGTCCGATGCAGTCGGACCGGGCGATCTTCCACCAGCTCAAGTCGTGCGCGCCGTCTTTTCATCGATCAACACTCCACTTGGACTTGCCAACCTGGACTTGTCACTGCGCGAGCTTGTCAAACCTGTATTGCCGGGCGTCTCCTGATGTTTGTGAGCCAATCGCAAGCGGGCGCGCAGGTTCCACCGCGCCGTGCATTGCCTGTGGAGAGCATCCGGGTCGGAGAACACACGACGCGAGTAGGCCGCATGCAACGCGCGCACCATGCCCGCCCCGCCATGACGGCGGTACGACGGGGATCCTGCCGCGTGTGGCGAAAAGGAAACGGTGGGCGAGGGGGAGGGTGGTCAGCCGCCCGCGAGGCGCTCGGCACAGTCGGGATGACGCGGCATCCGGCACGACCTCAGCCCTTGCTCGCCGCGTTCGGCGATACCGGCCGGCCCTGCCGCCCCCGAAGTCCGGGCTTGGCCGGCGGGACAATCTTCAGCCCGGCTGGACGAAGCTGTCGAGGACCATCTTGCGGCCGGCCTTGTCGAAGTCAACGGTGAGCTTGTTGCCGTCGACGCCGGCCACGGTCCCGGGTCCGAACTTGGTGTGGAAGACGCGCATGCCGCCGGCATAGGCCGACGGTGCGCCCGTGGATTTCGCCACGAGCTCGCCCTCGATCTGGCGCGGGCCGCCGCGCGAACCCGGGGAGGAGCCGTAGGTCTGGCCGAAGCCGCGGCCGGGGGGGGCGGTGTTGGCCTGCGCCCGCTGCCAGCCCGGCGTGCCGTAGGAGGAGCCGAAGGGCGCAGGGTTCCGGTCGAAGCGCGAGGCGCCGGCCGAGAAATGGGCGGGGGCCTCGACCACGTCGACGCTTCCCGGCGGCAATTCATCGATGAAGCGGGAGGGAATGGTCGAGGACCAGAGGCCGTGGATCCGGCGATTGACCGCGAAGGACAGCTTGGCGCGCTTGCGCGCCCGGGTCAGGCCGACATGGGCGAGGCGTCGCTCCTCCTCGAGCCCGGCGCGGCCGCTCTCGTCGATGGCGCGCTGGTTGGGGAACAGGCCGTCCTCCCAGCCGGGCAGGAACACGGTGTCGAACTCCAGCCCCTTGGCGGCGTGCAGCGTCATCAGGCTGACGCGCTCGGCGCCTTCCGCCTCGCTCGCATCCATGACGAGGGCGACGTGCTCCAGGAACCCCGCGAGGTCCGGGAATTCCTCCATGGAGCGCACGAATTCCTTGAGGTTCTCGAGCCGCCCCGCGGCGTCGGCCGAGCGGTCCTTCTGCCACATCTCGGTGTAGCCGGATTCCTCCAGGATGGTCTGCGCCACCTCCGAATGCGGCATCGTCTCGACGGCCCGCGCCCAGCGCGAGAAGCTCTCGACGAGGGCGCGCAGCGTCGAGCGCACGCGCGGCTTCAGCTCGTCGGTCTCGATGAGCCGGCGCGCGGAGAGCAGCAGCGGAATCCGCTCGGCGCGGGCATAGGCGTGGAGCTGCTGCAGCGTCGCGTCGCCGAGGCCCCGCTTCGGCGTGTTGATGATGCGCTCGAAGGCGAGGTCGTCGGCGGGGTTGGCGGTGGCGCGCAGGTAGGCCAGCGCGTCGCGGATCTCGGCCCGCTCGTAGAAGCGCGGGCCGCCGATCACCCGGTAGGGCAGCCCGAGCTGCACGAAGCGATCCTCGATCTCGCGCATCTGGGCGGAGATCCGCACCAGCACGGCGATCTCGGAGAGGGGATGCTTCCGGACCTGCAGAGATTCGATCGATTCGGCGAGCATCCGCGCCTCCTCCTCCGAATCCCAGGCACCGGTGACCGTGACGCGCTCGCCCGCCTCGTCCTCCGTGCGCAGGGTCTTGCCGAGCCGCCCCTCGTTCTTGGCGATCAGCCCCGAGGCGGCCGCGAGGATATGGCCGGTCGACCGGTAATTGCGCTCGAGCCGCACCACGGCCGCGCCCGGAAAATCGTGCTCGAAGCGCAGGATGTTGTCGACCTCGGCCCCGCGCCAGCCGTAGATCGACTGGTCGTCGTCGCCGACGCAGGCGACGTTGCGGTGGCCCTGCGCCAGGAGCCGAAGCCAGAGGTACTGGGCGACGTTGGTGTCCTGGTACTCGTCGACGAGGATGTAGCGGAAGCGATGCTGGTAATTTTCCAGCACGTCCGGGTTCTCGCGCCAGAGCTTGAGGCAGAGCAGCAGCAGGTCGCCGAAATCGACGGCGTTCAGCGTCGCGAGGCGGGCCTGATAGGCGGTGTAGAGGGCGCCGCCCTTGCCGAAGGCGAAGGCTCCGGCCTCTCCCGGCGGCACCTGCTCGGGCGCGAGGCCCCGGTTCTTCCAGCCGTCGATGGCGGACGCGAGCGCCCGCGCCGGCCAGCGCTTCTCGTCGATGTTCTGGTCGGCGATGACCTGCTTCATCAGGCGGAGCTGGTCGTCGGTGCCGAGGATCGTGAAGTCGGATTTCAGCCCGACGAGTTCGGCGTGGCGACGCAGGATCTTGGTGCCGATGGCGTGGAAGGTGCCCAGCCAGGGCATGCCCTCGCCGGCCGGCCCGATCAGCGCGCCGATGCGCGCCTTCATCTCGCGGGCCGCCTTGTTGGTGAAGGTCACCGCGAGGATGTCGTAGGGGCGCGCCTTTCCCGTCGCGATGAGATGGGCGATTCGGGTCGTCAGCACCCGGGTCTTGCCCGTGCCGGCGCCCGCCAGCACGAGGACGGGCCCATCCGTCGTCTCGACGGCGCGGCGCTGCTCGGGGTTGAGCCCTTCGAGATAGGGTGAGCTGCCGGGCCTCAGGGCGGCCATGGCCCGGGCCGCGATCGAGGTGGGGGCGGAATCGGGCTGCGGCCCGGGCGCCGCCGCCGCATCGGAGTGCTTCTGCATCGCCCCTCACTGGACCAAAACGCGAACGGCGTCGAGGGTGCCGAGGTCGCCGGATGGGTCCCGACACCGGAACTTGCGCGTCTGCTGCCGCGTCGTCACATCAACCCAAGCCTTTGACCGAACAGGGACACACCCGCCATGCGTGCCGCGCCCCTCGCCCTCCTCGTTCTCGCCGCCGCCACGCCCGCCCTCGCGCAAGGATCGCCGAGTTCCAACCTCAACAGCATCAACAACTCGCTCTCGCAGCAGAGCCAGACCCGTCAGCTGCGCCAGCAGCAGCAGAGCGACACCGCGAACACCCGCATGGAGATGCGGCGCAACGACATGTTCCGGCAGAACCCGGCGCCAGGGCCGGCCATCGTGGTGCCGCGGCGCTGAGACCGCGGATTTCTGCCGAGCGGAGGGAGCCACATTCCGCTCCGGCTGCGCGGGCTCGTGCGATTGGACGGGCGGCCCGGCTCGGCTACGGTGCCCCGCGCGGGAGCCCGCCGCCGGAGCGGGGCGTGAGGCGGAACAAGAACGGTGCGTGATATCCTGACCGCTCTTGCCGGGGCCGTCGTTCTGATCCTCGTCGCGGCGCTCGCCGTTCCGCCCTTCGTCGACTGGCAGAGCCAGCGCGCCGCTGTCGATGGGGCCATCGCCCGTTCGCTCGGCCTGCCCGCCCGCAGTGAGGGGCGGGTTGCCGTGCGCCTGCTGCCCTCGCCGCGCCTGCGCCTCGACCGTCTGCATCTCGGGGAAGGAGCCGACAAGCCGTCCCTCGACGCGCGTTTCGTAAGCGCGGAGATCGCGCTCGCCCCGCTCCTCAAGGGTGAGATCCGCTTCACGGAAACCGAGATCGGGCGCGCCGAGATCAAGCTGCCCGTCGGGGAGAGCGACGCCCTGCTGGTGCCCGCGGATTTCGGGGAGGCTCTGCGCGCGCGCGATCTCGCGATCGAGGACCTGCGCGTCCGCCAGCTTCTCCTCACCACGGTCGTGCCGGCGACCGGCCGGACCGACCAGATCCAGGCCGAGTCCCTGAGCCTGCAGGCGCCCTCGCTCTTCGGCCCCTGGCGGATCGAGGGCGCGAGCGGGGGTGTCCCGTTCCGGCTCGTGTCCGGCGAGCCGGCCGCGGACGGGAGCGTCATGCTGAAGCTCTCGGGCGGCGGCGACACGCAACCCCGTTTCGAGGCCGACATGCGCCTCGCCTTCGCGCCGGCCGCCTCCTCCCCCGGCGACGATGGCCCGCGCCCGCTGATTCCCGAGGCGGAGGGCTCGGCTCGGCTCATCGTGGGGCCGCCCGTCCAGGCCGCCGGCGCCTACCTGCCCTTCAGCCTCGGCGGCAAGTTCACGGCCCAGGGCTCGCGGGTCAGGTTCGAGGGGGTCAATGCCGAGATCGACCCGGGCGGACAGGCGATCCGCCTCGCGGGTACGGGCCAGATCGATCTCCGGGCGTGGCGGGCCGGTCTCTCGCTGGAGGCGCGCCGGGTCGATCTCGACGCCTTCCTCCTGTCGAGCGCGGGGCAGGCCCTGCTCGCCCGCGGCCTGCCGAAGGGCGGCACGGGGCTGCCCGTGATGGTCGACCTCGATCTCGGCATCGAGAATCTGAACCTCGGCCTCGACGAGTGGTCGGGCGTCCGGCTCGCCGGCACGCTCGACCGCACGGGCGGCCTGCTCCTGCGCCGCTTCCAGGCGACGGCGCCGGGCGCCGCGGCACTCGCGGCGAGCGGCGAGTTCGACACAGAGCCGAGCCTCCGCTTCAACGGCGACGTCTCCCTGCGTGTGGCGGCCTCGGACGGGTTCGGCCGCTACCTGCGCAAGCTCGGGCTCGGCGGCCCCGCCGCCGCCGTGATGGATGGCCGGCCGATCCAGGCGAGCGCCGACGTCTCGGCCACCGCTCCCGACCTCTCGCTGCGCAACCTTCGGCTCGACCTCGGCGGTGCCCAGGTGACGGGCATCGCCCGCTACACGAAAGGCGGCGGCGATACCCGCGGCCGCTTCGACGCGCAGATCAAGGCGCGCGGCATCGACATCGCCGGCTTGCCTTCGCTCACCGGTGCGCTCGCGGGCCTCCAGGGCCACGATCTAGGGCTGACGATCCAGGCCCGCGACGTGCGCTACGGACCGGCCGGCGCAAACTCGGGCAACGGCACCATCGCGGCGAGCATCCAGTCGGACGGGTCGAGCCTCGTCGTCGACAGCCTCGATGTCACCGACCTCGCCGGCGCCAACGCCAAGCTGTCCGGCCGCATCGCGCCGGACGGGTCGGGCCGGATCGCGGGGCGCGTCACCGCACCCGTGGCCGCCCCGCTGCTGGCCCTTCTCGACCGGGTCTGGGTCGCGGAGTCGCGGCTGATCCCGGATTTCCTGCGTATGGGCGCCCTCGACCTCGACGTCACGGCCGAGCGGCAGGCAGGCGAGGCGGAGGCCCTGCGCACGGTGGCGAAGGGCCGGGCGGGCGGCGGCACCCTCGACGCCTCGCTGCTCAGCCGGGCCGGGCACGTCGAGAACCTCGACATCGCCCTCGGCACGCCGAAGGCCGGCCTCTGGTTCGGGCGTGAGGACCCCGCCCTGAACCGGCCTGCCACCCTCACGCTGAGCGGCCGCCAGGTCGCGGGCGGCACCGACCTCGGCATCGATGCGAGAGGCGAGATCGCGGGCATCAGCCTCGCGACGCGCCGGCCGTTGGTGCTCGCGGCCGAGGGAGGACCGCCCTCGGGGGGCGCCGTGCGGGTGGAGACGGCCGACCTGCGGCCCGCCGTCGCGCTCCTCGGAGCGGGAACCCTCCCGGAGGCTTGGCCGGCCGCGCTGACCCTCGACCTCGGCCGGGCCGGGGACGATGCGCGGATCGCGATCGACGGACAGGTCGCGGGCGGCACCCTCAGCGCCAGCCTGACCCGAGCCCCGGAGGGTGAGGTCGCGGGCTCGGCGAGGGTGTCCCGCCTCTCCCTCCCCAGGATCGCCGATCTCCTCGTGATGCCGCCCGCTCCCTCGGGCGGCCGCCCGGCAGAGGCCGAGGGCGGCTGGACGAGCCGGCCCTTCGCCTCCCCCCCGCCGAACCTGCCGCGTCTCGGCCTCGAGATGCGGGTCGAGACCCTCGATCTCGGCCGCGGCCTCGCAGCCACGGGGACGGCGTTCAAGCTCGGCATGGCCGATGGCGCCCTTAGCCTGAGCGACCTGACGGGCCAGTTGGCCGAGGGGCGCCTCTCCGGTTCCGTCACCCTATCCCGCCAGGGGCCGGCCGCTGCGGTCTCGGGGGAGGGGCGTCTCGAGGGGGCGTCGCTCCGCGCGCTCTCGCCGGACAGCGCGATCGAGGGGCGCCTCGGCGCCGCGCTCCGCTTCGGCACCAGCGGCGACAGCCAAGCCGCCCTCGTCTCCAACCTCTCCGGCAGCGGCGAGGTGCGGTTCGCAGATCTCGTGGTTCCGGCGATCGACCCCGGTGCTCTCGGGCGGGCCCTCGGGCGCGGGCTCGCCGAGGACGACCCACTGCGCGACGGACGCCTGCAGGCGCTCGTCGCGGAGGAATTGTCGGCCGCCCCCGCCCGCAGCCGCGGTTCCGCCTCGGCGGCTGCGACCGTCATCGGCGGCGTGGTGCGGGCAGGGCCCGTCGATCTCGACCTCGGTCCCGCCCGCTGGCGCGGGACGCTCAGCGTCGATCTGCGCACCGCGCGGCTCGAAGCCCGCGGCGCACTCACCGGCGGAGAGGTTCCGAAGGGCTGGACAGGCGGTCCGCTGACGGTGCAGCTCGGCCTCGCAGGTGCTCTGCCTGCACCCGAGTGCGTCCTCGACGTCGGCGGACTGTCGAACGGCCTCGCGGCGGTAGTGCTGCAGCGGGAACTCGAGAAGATCGAGCTGTTCGAGGCCGATCAATCCGAGCGCCAGCGCCGCCGCGCGCGGATCGAGATGGATCGGGCCCGCGCCGCCGCGCTGAAGGCCGCCGCGGACAAGGCGGCGGCGGAGAAGGCGGCCGCCGAGAAGGCCGCTGCCGAGGAGGCGGCGCGTCAGGCGAGGCAGCGCGCCCAGCAGGCCGCCGCGGAGGAGGCCGCCCGGCAGGCCCGTGCCCGCGAGGCGGAGGATGCGGCCCGCCGCACCCGCAGCGATGCGGAGGGGCCGCCGCCGGCCGAGCCGCCCCTCGACATCCGGCCGCCTGCGGCGCAGCCGTGAGCCCTGCCACGACGATGTTCGCCGCAGACCTTTTCGACATCGCCCCCGACCTCGCCGCCGTCGAGGGCGATCCCGCAGGCCAAAGCCCTCACGCCCGAGCGACGGACAGAAGGGCGAAGGCGTAGATCAGGCCGACTTCCTCCAGCCGGTCGAAGCGGCCCGCGGCGCCGCCGTGGCCGGCCTCCATGTTGGTGCGCATGAGCACCGGTCCGCCCCCCGTCATGGTAGCCCGCAGCCGCGCGACCCATTTAGCCGGCTCCCAGTAGGTGACGCGGGGGTCGGTGAGGCCGGCGAGCGCCAGGATGGCGGGGTAGCTCTTAGCCGCCACGTTGTCATAGGGCGAGTAGGCCAGGATCGTCTCGAAGGCCCCTTCGCTCTCGCCCGGATTGCCCCATTCGGGCCATTCGGGCGGGGTGAGCGGCAGGTCGCCGTCGAGCATCGTGTTGAGCACGTCGACGAAGGGCACATCCGCGATGATGCCGGCGAAGAGCTCCGGCGCGAGGTTGGCCACCGCCCCCATCAGCATGCCGCCGGCGCTGCCGCCATGCGCCACGATCCGTCCCTCCGCCGTGTAGCCCTCGGCCGCGAGCGCCCTGGCGCAGGCCACGAAATCGCTGAAGGTGTTCGGCTTCTTCTCGCGCTTGCCGTCGAGGTACCAGCGCCAGCCCTTCTCGGTGCCGCCCCGGATATGGGCGATGGCGTAGACGAAGCCGCGGTCGACCAGCGAGAGAAGGTTCGTCCGAAAGGAGGCCGGCATCAGGGTGCCGTAGGAGCCGTAGCCGTAGAGCAGGAGCGGCGCGGTGCCGTCGAGGGGAAGGTCGCGCCGGTGCAGCAGCGAGATCGGCACCTGCTCGCCGTCCGGGGCCGTGGCGAAGACGCGCCGCGTCACGTAGGCCGCCGGGTCGTGCCCGCTCGGCACCTCCTGGCGCTTGCGCAATTGCCGGGCGCGGGTGACGCAATCGTAGTCGTAGGTCTCGGCGGGCGTCGTCATCGAGGAGTAGGTGAAGCGGATCACCGCCGTCTCGAACTCGTGGCCGGGCTGGAGGCCCAGCGAGTAGGCCTCCTCCGCGAAGGCCACCGCGTGCTCCTGCCCCTGCATGTCGCGCACGATGATGCGGGGCCGCGCGTTCTCGATCTCGAGCCGCACGAGGTGGCCGCCGATCACGTGCTGGTGGCGGATCATCACGCCCGCCCGGTGGGGGATCAGGTCGCGCCAGTTCGCGCGGCCCGGCGCGTCAAGGCGCGTCGTCGCGATCTTGAAGTCCTCGGCGCCGTCGGCGTTCGTCAGGATGAAGAGGTGCTGGCCCCAATGCTCCACGGAGTAGATCAGCAGCGGCGTGCGGGGCTCGACGAGGATTGGCGCCCCGTCCGGCGCGGCCCGGTCGATCAGGCGCACCTCCGAGGTCTCGTGGTCGCTCGCCGTGATGGTGAGATAGGCCTTGGACTGCGTCGTTCCGATGTGAACGAAGTATCCTGAATCGGCCTCCTCGTAGATGATCGCGTCACTCTCCTGCGGGGTGCCGAGGCGGTGGTGCAGGACGCGGGCCGGACGGTGGTTCGCGTCGACGCCGACGTAGTAGAAGGAGGCGCCGTCCGCCGCCCAGACCGCCTCGCCCGAGGTCGCCTCGACGCGGTCGTCGAGATCCGCGTTCGTGGCGAGATCGCGCACACGAAGCGTGTAGAGTTCCGAGCCCTTGGTGTCCGCGCTCCAGGCGAGCCTGCCGTGATCGTCCGAATGGACCGCGGCGGCGAGCTCGAAGAAGGGCAGACCCTCGCCCTCCCGGTCGCCGTCGAGGAGGATCGTCTCGCCGGTCTCGCGCCCGTCCTCGTGGACCGCCTCCGCCGCCCCGCCCGTCAGCACGAGGAGGCTGCGCGGGCGCCGGCAGACGAGGGGGTGCTGCCCGCCCTCGCGGTGGCGCGTGTAGTAGGCGAAGGGCCCGTCGGGCTCGGGCACGCCGCTCTCGTCCTCCTTGATGCGCCCGCGCATCTCGGAGACCAGGGTCCGGCGCAGATCCGAGACCTCGCCGAGCATCGCCTCCGCGTAGGCGTTCTCGGCCTCCAGGTAGGCGCGGATGTCGGCGGGAAGGGCGGCCGGGTCCTTCAGGACGTCGCGCCAATTCTCGGCCTTGAGCCATGCGTAGTCGTCGGTGAGCGCACGCCCGTGCACCGTGAAGCCGTGCGGGCGGCGCTCGGCCGCGGGCGCTTCGGGGCGGGTGGTCGGGAACGTGCGGTCGGACGCCATGGCGGGTACCCAAGCGAGAACGGAGGGATGCGGAGGCGCGCCGCCGCACGGGCTGCATGTGCCGCGCCGGGCGGGAATCGGCAAGGCGTGGCGAGGGGCCCGGCGGGCGGATCTCGCCCGAGGCGCGGTGCCGATCGCTTCCGCGGGCTCAAGCCACTAAGCACCAGGCAATGCCGTTAAATTGAACTATCTTGCAGGAAAGTTGAGATCACGTATCCATGCATGGCCGCTCTGTCTTGCGACTGCATCTTGAATAGCATAGAACCAAGTTGTGGTGGGAGGGGCCACCACATTTCGAGAGCACTAGCGGGCTGAGCGACTGCGTCGGTAGACATTCGCAGGAGCTTGGGCAGCGTTCGCCTGTTTGAACGCTCCACGTCACTTCGGTGCCCGCATCGCGCCAGAGGAACCATTCCGACCATGAACGACACTGACACCGCGGTCGATTACGTCGAACTGGCGGCCGACATCGTCTCGGCCTACGTGAGCAACAACTCCGTCCCCCCGGGGGAGCTCGGCCAGCTGATCGGACGCATCCACACCGCCCTCCTCGAAGTCGCCGGCGGCCGGCCGGAGGCCAAGGCGGCCGCGCCTGCCCAGCTGCAGCCGGCCGTGCCGATCAAGAAGTCGGTCACGCCCGATCACATCGTCTGCCTGGAGGACGGCCGCATCTTCAAGTCGCTGAAGCGGCACCTGCGCGCCAAGTACGACCTCAGCCCCGAGCAGTACCGCGCCAAGTGGGGCCTTCCGCCCGACTATCCGATGGTGGCCCCGAACTACGCCAAGGCCCGCTCCGACCTCGCCAAGGCGATCGGCCTCGGGCAGGGCCGGCCCAGCGGCTACGGTGAGGCCGCCTGACCGGTTCAGGGCCGACCGCGCATCAGATCTCATCCGACAAGGTCCGGGCCGCTGGCGCGTCGCGGCGGCCCGGACTTCCTCCCGGATCTGAACCGGATCCCCGGCCTCGCGGCGGGGAGGTCAGGGGCAGTTCCGGGAACACGTCCGGCCCGTGCGTCTTTATGCAGGGTGGGCCGACCCGGACCGCGAAGGCGGCCCCGAGGAGGCCGCATGCCCGAGCCCGCCGCCCCGAACGCGCCCGATACGACCGAGCCGCCCCTCGTCGATGCCGACAGGCCGCCGGCCGAACAGCTCGGCCGGGTCAACACCCTCCTCGCGGAATGGGCGGCGCGAACGGCCGCCGATAGCCACGCCCTGATCGAGCGCTTCGAGAGCATGGGCTACGCCGTGCGCGGCAAGAGCGAGGACGAGATCGCGGAGGTGCTCAAACGCCCGCCCCGGCGCTCTCCCGCAGCGTGACGCTCCACGGGGCGAAACCTGTCAAGACTTGGATGTAGGATCATTTTCCGATACGTCAGGTCGTCGGGCGCAACGTGATCGAGGCGTATTGGAACAAATCATGAACAAAAAGGATCGTATCACCCGTCATGCCGTATCCTGCGCGGACGTCCGCCCCCAGCTCGGCAGGGACGCGGGCCGCCTCCTCGCCGCCCTCGCGGGCGAGGGCGCCTACGCCTTCTCCGATCCGATCGAGGAGGGCCGACTGATCCTGCGCGGCGGCGGGGCGGGCGTCTCGATCGGCGGGGGCCGCTTCGCGGCTGCGGCCGGGGCGGCGCTTGTGGCCGCCGATCTCGCCACGCGCGAGCCCGGTCCTCGCGGGCGCCTCGCCATCAGTGCGGCCGGACGCGCGCATCTGCGTCGCGGCGCGGCGGCGGATTACGGGGAGGGTGCGGCCTTCCTCGCACAGCATCTCGACCTGGAGGACGCAGGCGAGCGGGGCGCGGAGGGGCGCCTGCGCGATGCCTCCGAGAGTCCGTTGGCCTGGATGGCACGCCGCCGCGGGCGGGACGGAACACCGCTCATCGACGCGGCGAGCTTCGAGGCGGGCGAGCGCCTGCGCCGGGACATCGAGGCGGCCCAGCTTCTGCCACGGATGGGCGTCGACTGGACCCAGCCGCGGGTCGACGGCTCCGGCCCGCGCGACCCGGCCGCGGCATCCGACCGGGTGGTGGGTGCGCTCGCCCGCGTCCGTGCCGCCCTGGACGCCGCGGGCAGCGATCTCGCCGGTCTCCTGATCGACCTGTGCGGGCACCTCAAGGGCCTGGAGCGGATCGAGGCGGAGCGGCGCTGGCCGGCCCGTTCGGCCAAGGTCGTGGCCCGCATCGCGCTCGCTCGCCTGGCCGAGCATTACGGCCTGCAGAGGGAGGCATCCGGCCCGCCCCATGCGCGCACCCGGCTGTGGCGGGCGCGGGCATGAGGGGAGGACGAGATCCGCAGCCAGCGGCTCCGAAGACGCCGACGGCGCGGCCCCCGCTCTGACCGCGAAGGGGGCGTGCGTCTCCCCCGGAGGCGCCGGGACCGGGTAGCGGACGGCGGCGAGGAGCGGGCCGCCCGTCAGAGATCCAGCACGTCGACGCTCTCTCCCAGCCGCGCCCGCGCGATCTCGGCGACGTGCCGGTGGTGGGTGAACAGGATCGGCTGGATCGTCCCCCCGATCGCGGCGAGCGACTCCAGGCCGTGGGCGGTGCGCGCGTCGTCGAAGGTGAGGAAGAGATCGTCGCCGATGAAGGGGGCGGGCTCGTTGCGGGCGGCGTAATCCTCGAGATGGGCGAGGCGCAGCGCGAGGTAGAGCTGGTCGCGGGTGCCCTCGCTGAGGCCCGAGACGTGGACGATCTCGCCCGACAGGCGCCGCCCGACGATGCAGGGCTTGTCGGCCTCGTCGTATTCCTGGGCGAGACCCGAGAAGGCGCCCCCGGTCAGCCCCGCAAACAGCGCCCCGGCGCGGGTCAGGAGCGGGTCCTGCTGGCCTGCCCGGTGGCGGCCGATCGCCGAGCCGAGGAGGAGGCTCGCGAGCTTGAGGACCGCCCATTGCCGGGCGCTGGCCTGCAGCTCCGCCTCGGCGGCCCTGCGCTGGGCCGCGGCGAATTCCGCGCCCGTGCCGCCCTCCAACTCGCCACGGCGGCGCTCGCCCCGGTCGCGGTCGGCGAAGGCGACCTTGCCGCGCTGGTCGAGGTCGTCGTCGTCGAGGGCGAGCTGGGCGAGAGATGCCTCGATCGCGTCGGGCGTCGCGGCGGCGAGGTCCGCGCGCAGGGTCTCCTCCGACACGCCTTCCGCCGCGCGGGCGAGCTCGGCCCGGCGGCCGGCGAGCTCGGCCCGCAGCGCGCGCCGGGCGAGGAGCCGGGCGTGGAGCCCCGCCCTATCGGCGTCCGGCTCCGGCAACGCGGCGCAGTGCTCGGCGAGCGCCTCGCGCGCGGCCTGCGCCTCGCGGGTGGCCGTCTCCAGCGCCTGCGCCGCATCCGTTCTGCGCCGGGCGAGATCCTGGCGCCGGGTCTCGTCGCGGGAGGCGGCCTGCAGGCGGCCCTGCAGCGCCTTCATGGCGCTGCTCGCAGGCAGCGGTGCGAGATCGGGCGCGAGCGCCGCTGTCAGCCCCGCCACGCTCGCGCGGTATTCCTCCATGTCGCGGCGGATGCCGTTGATCCGGCGCAGGTGGCTGTCGTGCTCGCGCAGCAGGGTCGGCACCGCCCGCCACGCCTCGAGCGCGCTCGAAGCCTCGTCGGGCTCGGCGTCCGCCCGGAGGCCGAGGCCCTGCAGGGCCGCGCTCCACTCGAGGCGCCACGCGTCCTGGCGCGCGGCGGCCTGCGCGCGCTCGGCCTCGATCCGAGCGATCTGCTCCGCGATGGCCCGGGCCCGGGCCTGCGCCTCGCGGGTCGCTTCCCAGGCGGCGGACAGCGCCGCGACGCGATCCTCCGCGCGGGCGAGGATCAGTCCCGGATCGAGCCCGTCGAGGTCGGAGAGGCCCGCGCGGCGGCTCAGGGCGAGGAGCGGGGCGCGGGCCGCCTCGATGCGAGCGGCGAGGTGCGCATGCTCGGCAAGGCGTCCCTCGAGAGCGAGGTAATCCTCGGCCCGCGCCTCGACCTCCGTCAGCCAAGCGGTCATCTCGGCGGGCGTGGCGGGTTCGATGCCGGCGGGCGCCCAGGCCTCGCGCCAGGCGGCGCGGCCCTCCGCCAGGCGCGCGTCGAGCGCGGCGAGTTCCTGGGCGGCCTCGGCAGCCTCTGCCTCCTCCGCGTCGAGGCGCTGCCGGTCGGCGGCGTGCTCGGCAGAGCGGGCGGCGTCGGCCATGAGGTCGTCGGCGGCCCGGTCGACCGCCAGCATCGCGTCCTCGAAACGGGCGAGATCGTCCGCGTCGCCGGCGCCGGGCTCGCCGAGAAGATGGGCCCGCAGGGGCGCGAGGCGGGCGTCGCGCTCGGTGCGGAGGGCGGCGAGATCGGCGAGCGTCGGGATCGGCCGCCCGGCCTCGCGGCGCCGCATGCGCTCCCGCGTCTGTCGGATCGTCCGGGCGGCGGCCTCCCGTCGGTCGGCGGCCCGCGCGCGGTCGCGCTCCAATCCGTCCATCGCCCGGCCGAAGCGGGCGATCGTCTCGTGCGAGGGCCGGCGCAGGGAGACGAAGGCGGGGAAATCGTGGATCGGCGGGCTCAGCCGCGCGGCCCGCAGCGCGATCTGCTTGGCTTCGCCCTGGATCGTGGCCGCGAGCGCGTCCCGCCGCGCCACCTCGTTGCGCAGGGGCGCGAGGGTCTTGAGGTCGGCCCGCAGGGGGGCAGGATCGGCGGGCGGCGCGTCGGCCCCCCGCGCCTCGGCGAGGCGCGCGTGCTCGGCCCGGCGTTGCGCCAGCTCGCCGCCGAGGCGGGCGAGCGACGCCGCGAATTCGCGCCCCGCCCGGATCAGGCCCTCGATTCGGGTGCGGGCGGCGTCCGAGGGCTGGCGGGCGCGGAGCTGATCCGCGTCGGGCAGGCCGATGCGGACGCGCAGCCGTTCCAGGTCCTGCTCGAACCCGTCCGCCTCGCCCTGGAGGCGGGGCAGGTCGGAGGCACCCTTGTCGAAGCGGTCGATCCCGCGGAAGCCCTCCAGGATCTCCTCGGCGCGCGCGAGCAGCCGGTCGTCGACCGCGACGCAGGCGAGGTCGCGCTCGGCCTCCTCCAGGCGCGCGCGCGCCTCGGCCTCCGCGGCCTGCCGCGCCTCCGCCTCGTCGAGACGCGCGCCGAGCCGGTCCGTCCAGCCCTCGGGCACCTCGACGAGGCTCGCATCGGCCTCCGCCGCCCCGGCGAGGCGGTCGATCTCGGCGATGAGGGGGCTCACCCGCTTCAGCCGTTCCAGCCGCGCCTGCTCGGCGGCGATGCGCACCCGCTCGGCCCGGATCTCGTCGAGCCTCCGCGCGGCGCCCTCGATCTCGTCGTTCAATTCGCGCCAGTCGCCCGCCCGCAATTCGGCCTGGCGGATCGCCTTGCGGGCCTCCTCGTGGCGCCCGAGGGCCTGATAGAAGGTCCGGTGCTCCGCCTTGCGGGGCATGAAGACCCGCTCGGCCTCGGCGTCGAGGTCGGCCTGCAGGCTCGTGTAGCCGCGAAGCCCCGAGGCCGCCGCGAACAGGCTCGCGCCCACCTCGCCGTCGCTGTTGAGCATCTCGCCGCCGCCGTCGCGCAGGGATTGCGCGTCGAGACCGAAGGCGCGGCAGAACACCTCGCGGGTGAGGCCGCCGAGATAGGGCGCCAGCGCGTCGTCGGAGAGCCCCGCGTCGGCGGCGTCGACGAGGGTGTTCTTGTTGCCCTTGCGGCGGCGGAAGGCGAGCCTGCGCCCGTCCGCGGCCGCGATCTCGGCGCCGATGCGCATCTCCGGCATGGCGTGGAGGAAGGCGTAGCGGGTGCGGGCCTCGATGCCGAACAGGAGGTCGGTGACGGCGGCGAGCGCCGAGCTCTTGCCCGCCTCGTTCGGCCCCAGCACCACGTGCAGCCGCGCATCCGGCCGGAAGGTGACCCGGCGGGCGGTGAAGGGGCCGTAGCGTTCGAGATCGAGGGTGAGGAGGCGCATTCCGCGTGTCCGTGAGGCGTCCGCTCAGCAGGCCCGGCCGCGCAGGCGCCCGAGGATCACCGCCTCGGCCTCCGCGCAGAGGGCGTCGAGCTCGTCGGCCAGTGTTTCCTCGGGCTGCAACCCACCCTGCATCCCGCTTGGTAGCTTCCCCGTGATCTCGGCGAGCGCCGCCCGGGCCCGGGCGCGGAAATCCGGGTCGCGGTCGATGGCCGCCAGCAGTTCCGCCGGGTCGAGGCCGAAGCCTCGGGCAGGATCGGTCGAGGTGGCGGCGCGGGGCCGCACGGTCTCGATGCGCAGGCGCTCCAGCCAGATGTCCTCGTGGACGCGGTGGGCGGCGGCCTGGATCTCGGCGGTCAGGCCCTCCCGGTCGGCGGCGAGGCGGTCGTGCAGCGGCGTCTCGCCCGTCAGGCTCACCCGAACCGCGAGGAGCCGCCCCTGCGCGGCCTCGGAGAGCGGGCGCAGGGCATCCTCGACGCGGGCGATCGCCTCGCGCTCGCTCGCCGCATCCGCAAGATCGACGGGAAGCAGGGCGAAGCGGGCGTGATCGACGATCAGGCGGCGCACGGCGCGCACCCGCCCGTCCGCCACCTCGACCGCGACGGCGCCCTTCTCGCCGCACTCGCGCACGCTGCGGCCCTGCAGGTTGCCGGGGAAGACGATCCAGGGGTCGCGGGAAAGCTCCGCGTAGTCGTGGACGTGGCCGAGCGCCCAGTAATCGTAGCCGCGGCCCGCGAGATCCGCGACCGAGCAGGGGGCGTAGGTGGCGTGGGCCGCGTGGCCCGTGCAGGAGGTGTGCAGGAGGCCGATGTTGAACCAGCCGGGCACCGCAGCGGGGTAGGCCAGCGCGTAATTCTCCTCGACCGCCCGGTTCGGGAAGCTGCGCCCGTGCAGCGCCACCCGCAGGTGGTCGAGCCGGTGCGTGTCGGCGCGCTGCGTCGGATAGACCTTCACGGAGTGCGGCAGGGTGATCGAGCGGGTGATCACGCTCTCGGCGTCGTGGTTGCCGCGCACGAGCACGACCGGGATGCCGGCCCGGTCGAGGCGCGCCACCTGGCGGGCGAAGAACAGGCCGATCGTGTTGTCGGTCCAGTCGCCGTCATAGACGTCGCCTGCCACGAGGAGGAAGGCGGCCTCCATCTCGATCGCCCGCGTCACGAGATCCTCGAAGGCCCGCCGCCCGGCCGCGGCGAAGCGCCGGGCGATGTCCGCGTCCTTGAGGGCGAGGCCCGCGAGCGGGCTGCCGAGGTGAAGGTCGGCGGCGTGGATGAAGGTGAAGCTCGTCATGGGTCGCGTGAGGCGCCTGTTGCGCCCCGTCTTTAAGCGAATCCGCGCGCCTCGGCCACGAAGCCGGCGATCTCAGCGGGGGATGGCGGCGGGATCGCTCGGGCGCGCCGCGCGTTGCGCAGAGCGGCCCCGGCTCCGGTTGTCCGTCCGGGAGGTCTCGCCTCGCCGGGACGGAGGCCGTAGAACGGGCCGCTCAAGGTTCGCGTCCAGAACCGTCCCGAGCCGTCCGGCTCGCACGTCTCCGGAGATCGCCCATGCGCCTGTCCCCCGGTTGCCGTCGGAATCCGCGGCGCCCGCGCGCGGCCGGAGGGCTCTGAGCGGATGAACCGGTTTCAGCGCTGGAGCGAGAGCCTCGCGCAGCGGCGCGCGGGCGGCCTCGGACGGCTCGGCAAGTGGCCGGCGGCCAAGAGGACGATCGAGACCCCGCACGCGCCCGCCCCGGCGCAGCGGCCGGGCTCCCCGGGCGCGACCCGCGTCCCCGCCCTCCACCACCCGCGGCCCCACAAGATCGTGAGCTGGAACCTGCTGCGCCGGACCGGCGCGGCGGTGGCCGACGTGGTCGCCCTGATCGACCAGGAGCAGCCCGACCTCCTGCTGATGCAGGAGGCGACCCGCGACATCGCCGCCATCGCCGACCGGGTCGGCGGCGTCTACGCCTGGGCGCCCCTGCCCGGGCGCATCCACGGCCTCGCGATCTGGAGCCGCCGTCCCTGGGGAGAGCCGCCCGCGATCCTGGCGCTGCCCTCGGGCGCGGTGGTGCACCGGGTCTGCCAGGTGCTCGATTGCGGCGATTTCGGCATCGCCAACGTGCATCTCTCGCACGGGCAGATGCTGAACCGGCGCCAACTCCGCCACATCGAGCGGGCGCTGCCGCCCCGCGCAGCCGTGCTCGGCGACTACAACATCGTCGGCCCGGCCCTGTTGCCCGGCTTCCGGGACGTCGGCCCCCGGCATCCGACCCACGCGATGGTCGACGTGCTGCCCCTGCGGCTCGACCGCTGCCTCGTGCGCGGCCTCCATTGCCACGGCAAGGACGTGCTGCCCCGCGGCGCCTCCGACCATCGGCCGATCGTGGTGCATCTCACCCTGGGCACCGACGACGTGCGCCGCCCACAGCGGACCGTCAGAGGTATGGCAGCAGCAGTCGGGCGCCTGCGTCGCGGTAGCGCACCGGGAGCGAGCGTCCCGTGATCGCGTCCTTGGTCAGGCGCGTGTCCATCTTCTCGGCCATGAAGGCGTCGAGCCGTCGCGCGATGCCGGCATCGTAGATCTCGACGTTCAGCTCGAAATTGAGGCGGAAGCTGCGCGTGTCCCAGTTGGCGCTGCCGACGAAGGCCCAGGCCTCGTCGACGACGAGGACCTTCGAGTGGTCGAAGGGCGGCTCGTCGAGCCAGATCCGGACGCCGCTCTCGAAGAGCGGGTCGAGATGGGCCCGCGTCGCCCAGTCGACGAAGCGGTGGTCGCTCCGGCGCGGGATGATCACGTCGACGGTCACGCCTCGCAGGGACGCGAGCGCGAGGGCGTTCAGCACGATCTCGCTCGGCAGGAAGTAGGGCGTCACGAGGCGCACCGAGCGGCGCGCGCAGGAGAGCGCGGCCAGCACCACGAACTCGATCTTCTCGATGTCGGCGTCGGGGCCGGAGGTCACGACGCGGGCGGTGGTCTCGCCGGCGCATGCGATGCGCGGGAACCAGCGCTCGCCGTCGAGCTCCTCGTTCATCACGAAGTTCCAGTCGGTGCCGAAGGCCATCATCAGCTGCTCGACGACCGGCCCGTCGATGCGGAAATGCGTGTCCCGCACGGGGTGGGGCGGCTTGCGCGAGACGCGGTTCGCGTCGGAGATGTTGATGCCGCCCGTGAAGGCGCTCTCCCCGTCGAGGATCAGGAGCTTCTTGTGGGTGCGCAGGTTCAGGAAGGGCATCCGCCAGGGCAGCGCCGAGTGCATGAAGAGGCCCGCCGGCACGCCTGCCCGGCGCAGCCGGCGATAGGCGCCGGGATCGAAGTAGCCGCCGCCGATCCCGTCGATCAGGACCCGCACCTCGGCCCCGCGGGCCTTCGCCCCGGCGAGCGCCTCGCAGAAGGTGCGGCCGGTCTCGTCGTCGCGGAAGATGTAGCTCGACAGGGCGACGCTCCGCTCGGCCCGACGAATCGCCTCCAGCATCGCCGGGTAGGCCTCGTCGCCGTTGCGGAAGAGGCGGACGGCGTTGCCGGCGACGAGGGGAAGCTGGGTGATCTGCCGACCCGCCCGCTCCAGCGGGCGCAGATCCGCCTCGATGCTGGTCTCGGGCTCGCGCGGGTCGCTCGGCTGCTGCGAGGGTTTCGGCCGGAGCCGCCGGGCGCGGCGGGAGACGCGGTTGACGCCGAACAGGGCGTAGAGCCCCGTGCCGAAGATCGGGGAGAGCCAGGCGAGCCCGATCCAGCCGATCGCCACGCTGATCTCGCGCTTGCGCAGCAGGACATGCCCGGAGACGCCGAGCGCCAGCACGAGGCCGAGCACCGCGAGGACATCGGCCCGCATCGAGGCCGTCGCCTCGAGCCATCGGTTGAGCGCGTCTTCCACAGGGGTCCGCCAGCCTGCCGCGTCGCGGCTCCGCTCCCTCCTTAGGCGAAGCCTCCGGCGGGAGACAGGCACGCCTGGGGATATCCGGCCCGGAGCGGTTCGCCCGTCTCCGCAGGGCTGACGCCGGATTCGAACTGTCAGGCCTGCGACGGCGGCGCCCCGTGCGGACAATCTCGGCGGCCTCCATAGTGTTGCCGGCTTTGTGGCGCCCCATCGGCTTCGTGGGTGACGAAGGCCCAGACGCCGTGCATCGAGTTGGGAAGGATTGGCCTGCATGCCCGTGATCGGACTCTCCCTTGCGATCCTCCCGGTGCTCGCGATTCTCGCGGCACGCGCCCTCTTCAAGCTGCTGTTCCTGCCCTTCCATCTCGTCCGCTACGCGGTGCGCGGCCGGTCCGCGCTGGCCCTCGCCCTGGCGAGCGGCCTCTGCCTCTCGGCGGCGCTGACCTGGACGGAGTTCGGCGGTGAGCGGGCCGCGCCCCAGCTCGTCGCCGCACGCTGAGCCGAGCGCAGCCGCGCCCGGTCGATTATCCTCGACAGACCACGCCTCTCTGCCGATCAGGACAGGTATCCGACTCGACCGGCGAAGTGTTCACGCCAGTACACACATGTGCACTGGCGTAGTCTAAGTGAAAAGAAGAGCGTACCATCTGCGTCGGGACAAGGCATTCGTGCCGGAGTTCAAGCTCGACAAGGATGGAGACGCAGGATGGCGAGGCTATTCGAGGAGCGCGAACGGGCTGCGGAGATGATCTTTGCTCGCGACGAGGAGGCGCGGTTCGTCGCGCGCTGCCGTCGAATGCGTGGGCTCGCCTGGTATGCGGCCGCCAAGCTCGGTGTCGACGCACGCGCGGCCGAGGGATATGCGGCCGAACTGGTCGCCTCCCTGGTCCAGGGCGTCAAGGACGAGGATCTGCTCGAGCGGATCCAGGCCGATCTGGCGGCCAACGGCGTGATCGAGACCATGGGTAATCTGCGGGCGGAGCTGATGCGCCTCGGCGCGCAGGCGAGCCTCGAGCCGGCGATGTCGGCGGCGGACGGGCATCCGCCGCGCCCGGACGTAGGCCCGCTGCCGACCCCGATGGTGTCCTAGCCAGAGGCGTTGCGGCGCGGGCGGGAACGCGAATGATGAGCCGATGAGCGCCGAGACGCACGCGGTCTTCAACCAGTCCCCGCCCTTCGCCGATGTGAACCTCGTCGCCGCGGATGCTCCGCTCCGCGGCGCCCTCGCCGCCAACGGCGCCGAGGCTGATCTGCCCGCGCTCCTCGCCTTCGGGGCTGCCTGGGGCGCGTCCGGCCGACTGGAGCTCGGCCGCCTCGCCAACGAGAGCCCGCCGCGGCTGCGCACGCACGACGCCCAGGGCCGGCGCCTCGACGGGGTCGATTTCCACCCGGCCTATCACGCCCTGATGGAGGCGAGCGTCGGCGACGGGCTCCACTCCGCCCGCGCGGCGGGCGGCCATCTCGCCCGGGCCGCGCGCCTCTACGTGGTGGCGGGCGTCGAGTGCGGCCATCTCTGTCCCCTGACGATGACGAACGCGGCCGCGGCCGCGCTCGCCGCCGCGCCGGAGCATCTTGCCGCCTGGGCGCCCCGCCTCTCCGCCCGCACCTACGATCCGCGCTTCCGGCCCTGGTTCGAGAAGGCAGGCGTCACCCTCGGCATGGGGATGACGGAGAAGCAGGGCGGCACGGATGTCCGCGCCAACACGACCCGGGCAGAGCCACGGGGCGAGACCTACGCGCTGACGGGGCACAAATGGTTCCTCTCGGCGCCCATGAGCGACGGCTTCCTCGTCCTCGCGCAGGCGCCCGGCGGCCTCACCTGCTTCCTCGTGCCCCGCCATCGGCCGGACGGGTCGGTCAACGCGCTTCACCTGCAGCGGCTCAAGGACAAGCTCGGCAACCGCTCGAACGCCTCCTCCGAAATCGAGTTCGCGGGCGCCTTCGGCTGGCGGATCGGGGAGGAGGGGCGCGGCGTGCCCACCATCATCGGGATGGTGCAGCTCACCCGCCTCGATTGCGCGCTCGCCTCCGCGGGCCTCTCCCGGATGGCGCTGGTGCTGGCGCTTCACCATGCCCGCCACCGGCAGGTCTTCGGGCGGCCGCTCGCCGGGCAGCCGGCCATGCGGGCCGTGCTCGCCGACCTCGCCCTTGAGGCCGAGGCGCAGACGGCGCTCGCGATGCGGCTCGCGGCGAGCGTCGACCGCGGCGAAACGGCCCGCATGCGGCTGCTCACGCCGGCGGTGAAATATGGCGTCTGCAAGGGGGCGCCGGGCCTGATCGCGGAGGCGATGGAGTGCCTCGGCGGCAACGGCTACGTCGAGGAGAGCCCGCTGCCGCGGCTCTACCGGGAGGCGCCCGTCAACGCGATCTGGGAGGGATCGGGCAACGTCATGGCGCTCGACGTGCTGCGCGCCGCGCATCGCGCGCCGGACGCGGCCGACGCAGTCCTGGCCGAACTCGCCGCCGAGGCCGCGGGGCTGCCGGGCGCCCGCGAGGCGGCCGCGGAGATCGCCGCCGCGCTGCGGTCGCCGGATGCGGAGGCCCGGGCCCGCCTCGCCACCGGCCGCCTCGCGACGCTGGCCGCCGCCGCGGCGCTCGCGGCCTGCGCACCGCCCCCGGTGGCGGAGGCCTACGCCCGCACGCGCCTTGCCCGCGAGCGGGGAACGTTCGGGGCGAACCCGATCGAGGCGGCGGACCTGTTGCTGGAGCGGGCGCTGCCCGAAGCGTGATGCGCGACGGGCTCGACCTCTCCTGAACGGGAGGTCGAGCGCGCCACTCACCCGGCCCGGCGCGCGAGCCCGTTCGCCAGGACGAGATCGGCCGGGCGGCCGGTGAGCTCGGCCCGGTGGTCGAAGCGGGCGGTGAAGCTGCCCACGCCCGCCGTCACCGAGCGCAACTCGACGATGAGGTCCCAGATCTCGGCTTCCGGGATCTGCGCCTGGAGCAGGTCCCAGCCGGGCCAGCCGGGCCGCGCGTCGAAGCCGAGGATCTGGCCGCGCCGGCTCGTCACCGCGCCCGTGGCCTTGGGCGTGTAGGCGGAGGGCGTGGCGATCTCGACGGCGAGGATCGGCTCCAGCAGCACGGGATCGGCCTTCGGCAGCGCGTCGTCGAGGGCGAGGCGGGCCGCCGCCTGGAAGGCCGCGTCCGAGGAATCGACCGCGTGGGCCGCGCCGTCGGTCAGCGTCACGCAGAGATCGACCACCGGGAAGCCCAGCGGGCCGCGGCGCAGATAGGCCCGCGCGCCCGTCTCGACGGAGGGGATGTAGGCGCGGGGCACAGCGCCGCCGACCACCTCGTCCTCGAACAGGAACCCTTCGCCGCGCGGCAGCGGCCGCACCGCGATCTGCACGTCGGCGAACTGGCCGTGCCCGCCCGTCTGCTTCTTGTGGCGGCCGCGCCCCGTCGCGGCCGAGCGGATCGTCTCCCGGTAGCCCACCTTCGGCCGGTCCTTGTCGACCGCGACGCCGAACCGCGACGAGAGCCGCTCCACGGCCACGCGCAGATGCATCTCGCCCTGGCCGAGGAGGCGGATCTCTTCCAGATCCGCGTCCTGCTCGACGCTGAGGCCCGGATCCTCCTCGGTGATCTTGGCGAGCGCGCTCGTCAGGCGCACGTCGTCCTTCCGGTCGCGCACCTTCAGCGCCGCGGCGTAGACGGGCGCGGGCGGCGGCGGGGCGGCGAGTTCCGGGGGGGCATTATTCCCGGCCGCGAAGCAGGCGCGGGTGCCGATGGCCTCGAGCCGGCCGAAGCCCACGGTCTCGCCCTCCGTGGCGGCGGCGAGCCGGCCGTTCTGGCCGCCGCTCAGGGCGACGAGGCCTGCGATGCGGGAGGTCGTGCCGTCCGAGGCGGTCACGCCCTCGCCCTCCTGGAAGGCTCCCCGCAGGACGCGGCCGACCGAGAGCTTGCCGCCGAAACCCGTGTGGCGGGTCTGGATCACCTGGGCGAGCGCCGGTCCCTCGTCCGGGATGCCGAGGCGGGCGCGGGTCTCGGCGAGGGCGGGCGCCTCGTGGCGCAAAGCCTTCAGGAGGCGCCCGATGCCGTTGCACCGCGTGGCTGAGCCGATCAGGACCGAGACGGCGAGCCCCTCGCGAAGCTCCCGCGAGAGGTCTTCGAAGACCCGTGCGCGGTCGGGCTCGATTTCGGAGATCAGCTGTTCCATCAGCACGTCGTCGTGGTCGGCGAGGCGTTCGAGCAGGGTGAAGCGGTCCTCCTTCTCCTGGGGCAACTCGCCCTCGGGCAGGGCGATCACCGTGCTCGGCGCGTGGTTGCGGTAGACGAAGGCCCGCTCCAGGGCGAGGTCGATGAAGCCCGTCGCCGCCCCGTCCTGCCAGATCGGGATCTGGCGCAGGAGGAGCGGCGTGGCGGAGGCCGCCTGCAGGAGGCCGAGGGTCTCGCGAGGGCTCTGGGTCGCCGCGTCGATCTTGTTGACGAAGAGGAGCCGCGGCACGCCCTGCGCCTCCAGGATGCGCAGCACGTATTCGAGCGCCGGGAGCTTGCGCTCGTCCGCCTCGCAGACGACGACCGCCGCGTCGCAGACCGGCAGCACCGCCTGCATCCCGTGCAGGAACTCGATCGAGCCGGGACAATCGACGATGGTGAAGGTATCGCCGAGATAGCTCAGCGTGGCGACGCCCGGCTCGACGCTCATGCCGTGGGGGCGGGATTCCGCGCCCTCGCCGGCCTTCGCCGGGCGCTCGCCCGAGCCGGCCCGCTCCATCAGCGCCTCGAGCAGCGCCGTCTTACCGCTCTGCGCCGGCCCGACGAGAGCAATGCACCGAGGTTGGGCTGCCATGCGACGCCTCCCCTGTTCAGGAAGGCATCATAGCGCCGAACCGCCGTGCGGGAAGGCTCGCGTCAGGCAGAAAAATGCAAGTCCGGCGCGCTGTCACGCGCCGGCGCGGTTCCTTCGCCTCACGCCGCCGAGGCGATCTCGCCCGTGCCCGAGCCGATCCCCTCCGCCTTCAGGAAGGCGTGGGCATCCTCCTTGCGCTCGAAGATGTGCGGCGCCAGCCCGCGCCTGCTCAGGGCCTCCTGCATCTTGAGGCGCAGGAAGGCGCTCGTCGCGTAGCGGGTCGAGGTCAGGTAATGGTACTTCTCCATGTAGTCGATCATCTCGGCATAATCGTCGTACAGGTTCTCGCTGATGCGGAACCCGTCGTGGTTGATCACCGAGTTGACCCGCTGGCCCGCCTTCAGGCAGGCGGTCTCGAGGACTTGGCGCAGGGCGTCGATGTCGCCCTTCGAGCGGACCTGCCAGCCCTCGAGGTTCACGAAGAGCAGGTTGCGCGAGGCGTCGTAGCTCACGCGCTCGCTGAGGTTCAGGTTGAGGAGGTCGGCCAGCAGCTCCATCGGCTCCTCGGCGAAGATGCGCCGGTCCATCAGGATCGGGTTCTCGATGATCGGCGTGAAGCTCATCTGCGAGAGGATGTCCCGGCCGATGTCGATGCCGGGCGCCACCTCGATCAATTCCAGCCCCCGCTTCGTCAGGTGGAAGACGCAGCGCTCCGTCACGTAGAGGACGGGCTGGCTCCGCTCCTGCGCGAAGGGGCCGCTGAAGGTGTTCTGCTCCACGCGCTCCACGAACTTGCGCGAGCGCCCCTCCTGCACGATGCGCAGCTTGCCGTCCTCGACCTTCGTGACGAGGCCGCCATTGGTGAAGGTGCCGGCGAAGACCACCTTGCGGGCGTTCTGCGAGATGTTGATGAAGCCGCCGCAGCCATTGAGGCGGCCGCCGAAGCGGCTCGTGTTGACATTGCCCTCGCTATCGCACTCGGCCATGCCGAGGCAGGTCATGTCGAGGCCGCCGCCGTCGTAGAAATCGAACATCTGGTTCTGGTCGATGATGCAGTCGGCGTTGGTCGCCGCGCCGAAGCTCGACCCGCTCGCCAGCACGCCGCCGACCGCCCCGGCCTCGGTGGTCAGGGTGATGAAGGGGGTGACCTTCTCCTCGGCGGCGACCGAGGAGATGCCCTCGGGCGCGCCGACGCCGAGATTGACGACCCCGTTCGGCGGCAGCTCGAAGGCGGCGCGGCGCGCGATGATCTTGCGCTCGGTCAGCGCCATCCGCTTGATCCCGGTGACCGGCACCCGAATCTCGCCCGCGAGCGCGGCGTCGTGCATGACGCCGTAATTCATGCGGTGCATCTCGGGCTCGGCCACCACCACGCAATCGACCAGCATGCCGGGGACGCGCACATCCTTCGGCTTGATCGAGCCCTGCTCCACGATGCGCTCGACCTGGGCGATGACGATGCCCCCGTTGTTGCGGGCGGCCATGGCCTGGGCGAGGTTGTCCAGCGTCAGCGCCTCCTTGGCCATGCAGATGTTGCCCGACGGGTCGGCCGAGGTGCCGCGGATGAAGGCCACGTCGATCTTGGTGGCAGTGTAGAAGAGCCACTCCTCGCCATCGACCTCGACGAGCTTGACGATGTCGTCCGTCGTCACCGTGTTGACGCGCCCGCCGCCGTGGCGCGGGTCGACGTAGGTCTTGAGGCCGACCTTCGAGAACAGCCCGGGCTGGCCCGCGGCGCAGGCCCGGTAGAGCTGCGAGATCACCCCTTGCGGCAGGTTGTAGCCGATGATCCGGTTCTCCTGCGCGGCCTGGGCGACCTTCGGCATCCGGCCGAAATTCGCGGCGATGACCCGGCGCAGCAGGCCGTCGTGGTGGAGGCGGCCGGTGCCGAGCCCTTTGCTGTCGCCCGCCCCCGCCGTCATGATGAGCGTGAGGTCGCGCGGGCCGCTCGTCTCGACGAAGCGCTTCTCCAGCGCCGCGTGCAGCGCCTCCGGGATGCAGCTCTGGACGAAGCCCGTCGTCGTGACCACGTCGCCGTTGCGGATGAGCGCGATCGCCTCGTCCGCCGTGATGACCTTGTTTTTCTTCATCGGCGTTCCGTTTCCTTCCCTGGCCTCCGCTGAGCGGGAGGCTCGGCGTGGGCGTCCGGCGGCGGGCTTCTTCCGAGCCCTGGTCCGCTAAGCGATCCGCGCGAGGACCGGCCTGCCTGCGGCGGGCCAGCGCGTGTGTACCGGGGCACGTCCGAGCGTGCGCGAGGCCGGGTCGGTGTTCGCTGCTCTCAGGATAATTCGATGCGGCGATCTGGCAATCGCAGTAATTTTTGGCGTCCGCTTGAACGAAACTTGCCAGCGGGGCCGGCGCGGGCAGTATTTTGAATGCGAAATCCCAGCCTCATCTGCGCTCAGGGCGCCGACGCGAAGGTCCAACCGGACAGGGCGGTCGGGAGCGGCATGCGGGAGATGTCGAGGCCGCAGGAGGGTTTGTGGGTGCCGCCCTGGATAAGCCGCGTCAGAGCCGCCTCGGCGGTCTCGCAACTGCCGAGCGGCTCGTTCTCGTAGAAGACCACGAAGCTGTCACGGCCGGCCAGACGGATCATCTCGATCCGGAAGGCTCCCTGCGGCGTGTCGCAGAGCCAGTATCCGCGCATGTCGCGCTCCTCGCACGGGCCGCTCCCGCCGGCCTTGTTGAGGCGAATCATGCGACAAGCCTTTCCGGCCTGTCCAGATCATTTGAGAGGAGCGGCGAGAGCCGCGGGCTCGAGACTGTTTTTTTCGCTGGCGAGCGAAGGGCCGGGATTAGGGGCGCAGGTCCGCGCGTTCAATCCATAGTCCTTCATAGGATCCTGATCGCACTTGAGCCCGCCCGGCCGTGAGGCCGCGGCGGGCTCTTTTCGTGCCGGCGGTCAGGAGATCAGCGCGAAGATGCCGACGGCGATGCCGGCGCCCGCAACCGCGAGGCCGAGGAGGGTCACGCTGCTGAGCTGATCGACGGTGTCGACGCTCTGGCCCTGGCGATGGATGGGATCGTTGGCGGTCATGCGGCGCTCCTGTGCGACTGGCGGGACAGGCGGGGGCAACGCGCGACACCGGCGAAAGATCGAGCGGGCGTCAGCACCAGTCCAGGCAGGCGGAGCGCGCGATGACGGGGGCGAAGGCGTTGAGGAGCGTGCGGTCGAGCTGACCCCGCATCCCGGTCATGATGCGCACGGCCTCGGTCGCCGCGAGCGGTCCCCGATAGGCCCGGCGCTCCGTCAGTGCCGAGAAGATGTCGCAGATCGTCACCATGCGCACGAGATCGGCGATCTCCGCTCCCGCGAGGCCGTCCGGGTAGCCGCTGCCGTCGAGCTTCTCGTGGTGATGGCGCACGACGTCGATGATCTCGGCCTCGATGTCGCCCTGCGCGCGCAGCAGCTCGGCGCCGAGAACGGCGTGGCTGCGCATGAGCGCGGCCTCCTCGGGGTTGAGTCCGTTCGGCTTGTTCAGGATCGGGGCCGGGATGCGCGACTTGCCGATGTCGTGCAGCAGCGCGGCCTTGGTGAGCCGGTGGTGGTCGTCCTTGCCGAGCCCGATCTCCGCGCCGAACGAGGCCGCGTAGCCGGCCACGCTCAGCGTGTGCTGGTAGACCTGCGCGTCGTGGCGCCAGACCACGTCGAGCCAGTCCCGGATCCCGCTCTCGGAGACGGCGGCGAGCACGGTCTCGGTGCCCCGGTCGGCCTCCTCGCTGCGCAGCCGCCGGTCGGCCGAGGCGCGGAAGAACAGGTCGGTCACGATCCCGGTGGCCGCCTCGGCCCGCGCGTCGAGGCGCCGGGCGCCGGCCGCCGTGGCGCGGGCGGCCCCCTCGATCATCTCCAGGATCCGGGCGAGCACCGTCTCCCGCGGGGTCGCGGCCGGCAGGACCGCCTGCGCCGCGAAAGCCTCCACCCCGTCCGCTCCCGCCCGCTTGTCCCCGGTCGGGTCCCCGGTCAGGACGAGGGTCGGGAGCGGGCGCTCGCGAAGACGGGCCGCGAGCGCCTCGGCACGGGCGGCCGTGCCCGTCCCGAGATCGATCACGACGGCGAGGGGACGGCGCTGGGGCAGCGGGCTCGAGAAATCCAGGCAGGTGCAGGCCATCACCCGCTCGATCCCACGGGCGAGCCCGGCGGCCTGCGCGGGTCGGTCGCTCACGATCAGAACGAAGGCATCCCGCATCATGGGAGGGTGGTCCGGCTCGGTCGCCGCAGGATGTCGGCACGGCGCCCGAGGGTAAAGGATCCCTTCAGGCTACACGAAGAAGTGTAAGGATTCGTTGCGAGGTCCCGGGCGCCGCACGCTCCTTCGCCGTTCGCGGGACGGGAGCGGGATCCTGTGATTCAGGGCGCATTAGCGAAGATCGGCGATCCTCGCGGGCATGAGCGATCTGCCCCTGTCCGTCGATCTGGCCGGCGACACCTTCGTGTTCGCGGCCTCCGCTGCCCCTGTCCGGGCCGCATTCCTGCCGCCTGCGCCCGAAGCCGTGCGGCGCCGGCAGCCTGGCCGCTGGCTGATCTGGCTCATCGGATCCCAGATCGCGGCGAGCGCCTGCCTGACGACCTACGTCGCCTACGCGATGGCCCCTGCGATCCAGCGGCCGCTGCCGGACTTGGCGACCTACGCGCTGCGCCTCGGCGCAGAATCGTCGGCGCCTCTTCCCGCCGCGGTTCACGACGGCTTCCGCCTGCGCCTGAGCTTCCACGACGCGACCGACTGAGCGGGCGGCACGGATGGCGGATCCCGGTTCGGGCACACGCCCTGGATCGGTCGCGCGACATGCCACGCGGACCCATGCCACGCGGGCCCGAGCATTCCCCATCGTGAGGCATCCCCCATCGTGAGGAAAGCCCCGCGGACCGGCCGGTCCGCGGGGCTGATTGCTACTCCGCCGCGATCTGCACCGGCACGGCCGGTCCGATCCGGGCCGCGCAGAACTTGAACTCCGGGATCTTGCCCATCGGGTCCAGGGCCGGGTTCGTCAGCAGGTTGGCGGCCGCCTCCGCGTAGCAGAAGGGCATGAAGATGAACCCGTCCGGCACGTCGCGGTCGGAGCGGACCTTCACGTGCACGGCGCCGCGGCGGGTCTCGAGGCGCATCGTGTCGCCCGGGGTGAGGCCGTGCTTGTGCAGCTCGCGCGGCGCCATGAAGGCGACCGCCTCGGGCTCCAGGGCGTCGAGGACGCCCGCGCGGCGGGTCATCGAGCCCGTGTGCCAGTGCTCCAGCACGCGGCCCGTGGAGAGCACCATCGGGAACTCGGTGTCGGGCACCTCGTCCGGCGGCACGATGTTGGCAGGCACGATCTTGGCCCGCCCGCTCTCGGTCGGGAAGCCGGCGTAGAAGATGATCTCGTTGCCGGGCTTGTCGGGCGCGTCGACGGGGTAGGTCACCGCACCCTCGCGCTCCAGGCGCTCCCAGGTGATGTTGTTCAAGGACGGCATCACCTGCGCCATCTCGTTGAACACGTCGGCGGGGCTCTTGTAGGTCCAGGACAGGCCCATCCGGTTGGCGACCTCCTGGATGATCCACCAATCCTGGCGCGCATCGCCGGGCGGCGGCACCACCGGCCGGGCGATCTGCACGCGGCGGTCGGTGTTGGTGAAGCTGCCCGCCTTCTCGGCGAAGGCCGAGGCCGGGAGCACCACGTCGGCGTGAAAGGCGGTCTCGGTCAGGAACAGGTCCTGCACCACGAGGTGGTCGAGCATCGCGAGCGCGTGCCGGGCATGGTTGAGGTCGGGGTCCGACATCGCCGGGTTCTCGCCCTCGACATACATGCCGCGGATCTCGCCGGCATGGATCGCCCGCATGATCTCGACGACCGTGAGCCCGGCCTTGCGGTCGAGGGACTGGCCCCAGAAGTTCTCGAACAGCTCGCGGACCGCCGCCTTCTCGACGGATTGATAATCCGGGTAGACCATCGGGATCAGGCCGGCGTCGGAGGCGCCCTGCACGTTGTTCTGCCCGCGCAGCGGGTGGAGGCCGGTGCCGGGGCGGCCGATCTGGCCGGTCGTCAGCGCGAGCGCGATCAGGCAGCGGGCATTGTCCGTGCCGTGGACGTGCTGGCTGACGCCCATGCCCCAGAAGATGATCGAGGCGCGGGAGCGCGCGTAGAGACGGGCCGTCTCCCGCAGGGTCTCGGCGTCGATGCCGCAGACGGGCGCCATCTTCTCCGGGGTGAACTCGTGGATGCGCTCCTTCAGCGCGTCGAAGTTCTCCGTGTACCCGGCGATGTACTGCTCGTCGTAGAGGCCTTCCTCCACGATGACGTTCAGCATCGCGTTGAGCATCGCCACGTCCGAGCCCGGCTTGAAGGCGAGGTGCTTGTGGGCGTGGCGCGACAGGACCTGACGGCGCGGGTCCATGATGATGAGCTTGGCGCCGCGCTCCTTGACCGCGTTCTTGATGAAGGTCGCGGCGACCGGGTGGTTCACGGTCGGGTTCGCGCCGATGATCACGATGACCTCGGCGTCGAGGGCGGCCGAGAACGGCGCCGAGACCGCACCCGAGTTCAGCCCCTCCATGAGCGCGGCCACCGACGAGGCGTGGCAGAGGCGCGTGCAATGGTCGACGTTGTTCGAGCCGAAGCCGAGGCGCACGAGCTTCTGGAAGAGGTAGGCCTCCTCGTTCGAGCCCTTGGCCGAGCCGAAGCCGGCGAGGGCCTTCGGGCCGTGCTGGTCGCGGATGCCCCTGAGGCCGCCGGCCGCGCGCTCCAGGGCCTCCTCCCAGGTCGCCTCACGGAAATGCGTCCAGGGATTGGCCGGATCGACCTGATCGTTCGCGTCCTTCGCGACGCCGTCGAGGCGGATCAGCGGCTTCGTCAGGCGGTGGGGGTGGTGGATGTAGTCGAAGCCGAAGCGGCCCTTCACGCAGAGCCGGTTGCGGTTGGCCGGACCGTCGCGGCCCTCCGCGTAGACGATCTTCTCGTCCTTGACCTTGTAGGAGACCTGGCAGCCGACGCCGCAATACGGGCAGAGGGAATCGACCTCGCGGTCCGGATAGACCGTGCGGGTCTGGTTCGCGTCGAGATAGGCCGCGGGCATCAGGGCACCGGTCGGGCAGGCCTGCACGCACTCGCCGCAGGCGACGCAGGTCGACTGGCCCATCGGGTCGTCGAAGTCGAACACGACCTTGGCGTCGGCCGCGCGGTAGGCCATGCCGATCACGTCGTTGACCTGGACCTCGCGGCAGGCGCGGACGCAGAGGTTGCACTGGATGCAGGCGTCGAGATTGACGCTCATCGCCGGGTGGCTGACGTCGGGCTGCCAGCGCTCCACCGCCGGGAAGCGGCTCTCGCTGATCTCGACGTGGTCGGCCTGGTGCCAGAAATGCGAATCCGGGTCGTGCGAGGTCTCGCGGGCCGGCTGGTCGGCGACGAGGAGCTCCATCACCATGGCGCGGGCCTTCACGGCCCGGTCGCTCTGCGACTTCACCTTCATGCCGACGCCGGGCACGCGCTTGCAGGACGCGGCGAGGACGCGCTCGCCCTCGATCTCGACCATGCAGGCGCGGCAATTGCCGTCCGGCCGGTAGCCGGGATCAGGCTTGTGGCAGAGATGGGGGATGTGCGTGCCGAGGCGCTGGGCCACCTGCCAGATCGTCTCGCCGGGCCGCGCCTCGATCTGTTGCCCGTCGAACTCGAACACCACGCCGGGAATGCCGGCCGGGATGTTCCTCAGGCCGAGCGTGCCGCTCGGGGCCGGGCCCTGCTGGCCGCCGGATTTCTGCCCCTGCGAGTAGGAGCCGCCCTGCGCCGTCGTGCCGGAGCCCTGGCCGCCCGCGTCCTGCGGGCCGGTCGGGCCCTTCACGAGGGGGTCTGTGCCGCTCGGGTTGCTGTTCTGGGTGCCGCTGCTCATCAGGTTCCGCTCCCGCCCGCTGGGCTGCCCTTGAGAGGGCACGCACCGGCGGCTCGTTCTCGTGGGGGCCGCCGGAGGCGGCGGCCCTGGCTTCGCGCGTACCCGGCCGGGCTCCCGCCTACTCCGCCGCCATCGGGCGCGGAGTGGGGAACAGGTCGGGGAAGAACTTGATAACGCTCGTCAGCGGATTCGAGGCCGCTTGGCCGAGGCCGCAGATCGAGGCGTCACGCATGCATTGCGACAGCTCGCCGAGGAGCTCGGTGTCCCAGATGCCGTTCTCCATCAGCATCCGGGCCTTCTGGGTGCCCGCCCGGCAGGGGGTGCACTGGCCGCAGGACTCGTCCTCGAAGAAGCGCATCAGGTTGAGGGCCGCGCCCTGGACGTCGTCCTTGTCCGACAGGATGACGACGGCGGCCGAGCCGATGAAGCAGCCGTATTTCTCGAGCTTGCCGAAATCGAGGGGAATGTCGCCCATCGAGGCCGGCAGGATGCCGCCCGAGGCGCCGCCCGGGAGGTAGGCCGCGAAGCTGTGCCCGTCGGCCATGCCGCCGCAGAACTCGTCGATCAGCTCCTGCACGGTGATGCCGGCGGGGGCGAGCTTGACGCCCGGCTCCCTCACCCGGCCCGAGACCGAGTAGGAGCGCAGGCCCGCCGAGCCGTTGCGGCCGTGGCTCTTCCACCACTCGGCCCCGCGCTCGATCAGGTCGCGCACCCAGAACACGGTCTCGACGTTGTTGATGAGGGTGGGGCGCCCGAACAGGCCGACCTGGAACGGGAAGGGCGGCTTGTGCCGCGGCAGACCGCGCTTGCCTTCGAGCGACTCGATCAGCGACGATTCCTCGCCGCAGATATAGGCGCCCGCGCCGCGGCGCAGGTGCAGGCGGGGGCCGCCGGCCGGGAGCTTGGCGATCTCGCGGGCGAGGATTTCGCGGGCGATCGGATACTCGTCGCGGATGTAGAGGTAGACGTCCTCGGCCTCGACGACGTGCGCGCCGATCAGGGTGCCCTCGAGGAAGCGGTGGGGATCGGTGTTGAGGTAGAGCTGGTCCTTGAAGGTGCCGGGCTCGCCCTCGTCGCCGTTGATCGCCATCAGGCGGGGTCCGGGCTCGCCGCGCACCGAGCGCCACTTGCGGCCCGTCGGGAAGCCGGCGCCCCCGAGCCCGCGCAGGGCCCCGTCGTCGAGGACCTTGAGCACGTCCTCTACGCCGAGTTCGCCCGAGCGCAGGCGCTCCAGGGTCTTGTAGCCACCGCCCGCCCGGTAGGCGTCGTAATCGACGTAGGCCGGGATATGGGCGTGGGTGTCCCGCGCCTCGACCGCGGCCTTGACGCTCGCCACGTCCGCCCGGTGCAGGAAGTTGTGGCCGACCTCGACCGCGGGAGCATGGTCGCAGAGGCCCACGCAGGGCGCCCGCACGACCCGCACCTCGGAGCCGAGCTCCGCCTGGAGCGCCGAGAGCAGGTCCTCGGAGCCGTGCATGGCGCAGGTGATGCTGTCGCAGACGCGCACGGTGAGAGAGGGGATCGAGGCCTCGCCGTCCCGGATCACGTCGAAATGCGCGTAGAAGGTCGCGGTCTCGAACACCTCGGCGAAGGCGAGCCGCATCTCGTCGGCGAGCGCCGCGAGATGGGCGGCGCTGATCTGGCCGTAGGTGTCCTGGATCAGGTGCAGGTGCTCGATCAGGAGATCCCGCTGGCGCGAGCGGTCGCCGAGCAGCGCCTCGATCTCGACCTTGGCGCTGGGATCGACCTGGCGTCCCTTCGGCACGGGCCTCGCACGCTCGCGACCGAGGCCGGGGTGATCGAACCGCTGGACGCGGGAGTTATCGTGCTGGTTCATCCCGCCACTCTAGCCTCTGGCATACAAAATACAAGGGTCGCTGCAGACCGTTGCGGCGCGTCAGGACGAGTCAAGTCGGTGTCCGGCGCCGCGAGCGGAGGTCCATCGCGATGCCTGCGCCCAACTATGCCGCGAGGGGCATAGCATGCGATTCAGAGGGCGAGAAGTTTCCAAGACTTAAGCTTTGGCGGTCGGCGGCTGTCCCTGACCTTCTCCTGTGGGGAGTGCGTCAATCCTTGCGACCAGAAATATTTCCTTTTGCGATGCGACATTTCTTGCACAATGATGCAGAAATGCGGTCGATCCCGCCGTGCCTGCCTCAAAATCGGGCTTTGGAACGGGTCGAAACTGCGAAAATGCGGGACAGGAAATTTATTGCAGGTCGGTGCGCACCGTCAGAAACACCGCCTGACCGGGGTCGGAGACCTGCCTGCGGACCTTAGCCTCGCGGCAAAGGCATGCCTGACCCCTCTCGCGCGCATACCCATCCGCGGGTGGGAGACGAAGGCCTGCCGACGCCCCGGCGAGGGACTACTGCCCCCCGAATGACCGCAAGGGGCGACCCGCCTCCGAACGAGCCTCCATCCGGGCGGCCCCGGTTCGCAGGTCGAACGCGACGAGGCGCGGCCCGGCAACCGCCTCAAGGGCTACCTCGAAGGCATCGAGGGCCCTATTGATCCGGTCGATGCAGGTGGGGTCCTCCGGATCGCACCCCGCGAGGCCATCCGACAGAACGGCCGTGCGGACCTGTTTGATGAGGTCGGGGGTGAGCGGAGGGCGCGTCCCCTCGGCATAGGCCGCCGCGACGGCATCGGCCAGCGCCTCGTGACTTCGGTGATCGCTCATCCTGATCCTTCTCCGCCGCGCCGAGATCGAACGGCCCGCAGCGCTCAACGTCGAGAGGATGCTTCTCGTTTCCACGACGCCCCGGATCGGAGGGAGGAGACTGCCCGTGGGGCGCGAGGGAACAAGAAAAACGCGCTCCCTGCCGAGAGCGCGCTGAAGGTAGTCCCATGTCTCAGGAAGGACCCGAGGTGCATACCAGCTTTGTATACCAGATACCAGCCTGACATGCGCCCGTGCCCTCGAAATCTGCCCGGCGCTCTGATCGATGGGCGTCGCGCCTGCCATCGGGTGCTCCGCACCCGGCACACGCCTCCGCTTGCCTGCCTCCAAGCGTGCGCGGGCCGAAACGGAGAGGGGGCTGCCGAACGAACTCGGCGGCCCCTTCGCTCGGTCGCGGGAAGGGTCAGGGGCTCGCGCCCCGTCGCAGCCGCTATTCGAGGTAATCGCCGTAGGTGTTGACGTGGGCGGCGAGGCCGAGGCCGTGATCGCGCACCAGGGTCTCCGCGACCTCCTTCTGGCGGGCCTCCAGCGCCTTGATGATCTGCACGTGCTCCTTGATCGACTTCTCGGAGCGATCGCCCTGGCGCAGAGCCGTGTTCCGGATGCCGCGCACGTGCATCAGCAGGTTGCTCGACAGATCCTCGATCACCTCGCACTGCCCCAGCGAGATGATCTTCTGGTGGAAGCGGATATTGGCGTCCGAATACTCGTCGATGTGCTCCGAGGGCCTACCCTCGTAGAATTCCGGGAACATCTCGCGCAGGGATTTCAGCTGGGCGTCCGTTGCGCGCTCGCAGGCGAGCCGCGCGGCCATGCTCTCGAGCGCGGCCCAGGCGTGGATCATGCCCACGATCTCCTTCTTCGTCTTCTTGATGACGAAGACGCCGCGACGCGCCTCGGAGCGCACGAAGCCCTCCTGCTCAAGGACCGTCAGGGCCTCGCGCACGGGCGTGCGGCTGACGCCGAGATCCTGGGACAGCTTGCGCTCGTCGAGCCGGACTTCCTCGGCGCGGCCGTAGATGTCCATGTTGGTGATGGCGGCCTTCAGCGCCTCGTACGCCAGCGTCCGCAGGCTCGAGCTCGCGACGATCGGCGTGATGTTGAACTGATCGCTTTTCACCATTACCGCACCCAAACGTTCTTCGGCTCCGCGCCGCAGGCCGGCGAAATCCACGCACGGGCGCCGAGACCTACTGCAAAGCCTGAACACCGCCTAGTGTTCTGCCCTGATCTTCCTCGTGTTTCTGCCCGATCGTGCTGCCTGACACGGGCTCCGATCATGGAATAGATTCTGGTATACCAGATACAATCTGTCAATTCATGAGATCGCATCCCCGGTCGGGGGCGCGCGCATGGCGTCAGCCTGCTCGCGTACGCTCACGCCGATGGCTGCAATTGGCCTTCGGCGTCGTCTGCATGTGCATGATCGCGAACATGCAGTACGGCTGGACCTTCTTCGTCAACCCCATGCAGGAGCGCCACGGCTGGGATCGCGCCGCGATCCAGATCGCCTTTACGCTCTTCGTCGTCACCGAAACCTGGCTCGTCCCCATCGAGAGATGGTTCGTCGACAAGTACGGCCCGCGCATCGTCACGCTGTTCGGCGGCCTGCTCTGCGGCATCGCCTGGGTGATGAAGTCCTACGCCGAGTCGCTGACCACCCTCTACATCGCGGCCGCGATCGGCGGCACGGGCGCCGGCGCGGCCCCGAGCGGGGTTGGGAGGAAGGCCCCTGAACGAAGGGCGCCCGTCCGTTTCCGGACGGGCGCCCCGTCTTCGTCGGAGAGGGCGGGACGCGTCCCGCCCCCGGAGGGTGGTTCAGCCTTTGAGGCGTTCGAGGAGTGTTGATCCGAGGCGGGCGGGCGAGGGCGAGACCCGGATGCCGGCCGCCTCCATCGCCGCGATCTTGTCCT
>NZ_JAVDVV010000035.1:0-56643 GCF_031457035.1 Methylobacterium sp. BE186 | reverse complement strand
TTGGAGTCGGTGAGGTAGCCGAGCACGCGCGGGCCGACCAGGCTCATGATCAGCCCCATGATCGACAGCACCACGATCACCTCGACCAGCGTGAAACCCGCCTGCGCGGAATCCCGCCCGCCCCCAGGTCCCCATCCCGTCCATCCCGCCCGCGCGCGCATGACGGCCTCAGGTTCTCGTGCTTCGGAAGGTCGGGCTCGCCTCGGGCAGCACCTCCGGCACGCGGAAGGTGACGCCGTCGGGCGAGGGGATCGGCGTGTTCGAGACCTGCCAGTGCGGCCGGCTGCCGGTCTTGGCGAAGTCCGGGTCGTTCGGCGGCGGGGTGAGCAATTGGTAGCGCAGCACCATCGCGAAATCCTCGTGCGCGGTGTTGTGGCAATGGCTCACGTAGGCGCCGCCGAACTCGCCGAAGCAGACCTGGATGCGGACCGTCCCGCTCGGGCGCAGGCGCCAGACGTCCTTGCGCACGAGCTTCTCGGTCGGGCCGATCGAGGCGCCGCCGCGGTCGAGGGTGAGGCCCTCCTCGAAATGCAGGTGGATCGGGTGGTCCCAGCCCCCGCCCCCGTTGACGAAGGTCCAGTGCTCGACCTCGCCGGGCCTCGGCACCAGCGCGCTGATCCGGTTGGCGTTCAGCGTGTGGGCCGACTGGCCGTTCACCTTGATCGAGTAGGGGAAGGCTTCGTGCTCGCCGCAATCGGGGATGCAGAGGCCGGTCTTCGGGTCGCGGGAATCGCCGCCGCCCGAGCGGCCGAACTCGATGACGCGCTCGCGCACGGGGGCGACGACCGGGATCTGGGTGGTCAGCGTCCTGAGGCCGCCCTTCCAGTCGGAGGTCGAGAAGTCCGTGCTCGGGTCGGCCTCGAGCCCCGTATAGGTGCGGCTCGGGTCGTCGACGCTCTTGATGCCCCCCCTGCGGACCCGGAACTCCATCACGGGCCCGACGCAGGGATCCTCGGCCACGCCCTTGAGCGCGTCCTTCAGCGACAGGGCCTTGTCGGGCTTGCGGCCGTCGGTCTGCTTGAGCAGGTTGACGAGGTAGAGGCTGTCGCCGTCGGCGAAGGCCGAGAAGTCGACGACGATGTCGTAGCGCTCGCCGTTGCCCTGCTCCTCGAGCGCGGTGAGCTGGACGGGATTGACGACGAGGTTGCCGTCGTTGGCGATGAACCAGAACGGCACCGCCGTGCCGGAGGAGAACTTCTTCGACCTGTTGACCCCGATCGCGAACTTGTAGAAGCGCGCCATCGCCGCGTTGAGGATGCGGAAGCGGTAGCGGCGCGGCAGCACCTCCATGTAGGGGTAGTAGCCGCCGTTCACGGCGATGACGTCGCCGAGGAAGCCGTCGGTGTCGAAGATGTCGAAGAACATCTGCCCGTCCCTGTCGAAGGCCGGGTTCGAGACCGCGAGGTTCACGTCGAAATCCTGGTTGCCCCAGGCGGTCGCGTCCCCGCTCGGCAGGAGCAGGTTGATCCCGTCCCTGACCGCGGTGCAGGCCCGGTCCGGGCCGCTATAGACGTTGCACAGGGCGAAGTTGCCCTTGTGCACGTTCTCCGCCGTGAAGAAGAACCGGTGGTCGTGAAACCACATCGACCCCTGGATCTCGCGGTAATCGCCCTCGACCATCATCAGTCCGCCGTCGTCGGTCGGGCCGGAGGCCTTCTGCCGGTAGAGCGGGTCGCTGAAGGCGCGATGGGCCGGCAGGTCGCGGCGGGCGAGGGTCAGGGCCCAGTGGTAATCGTAGAAGGTGCCCGGATAGTGGAAGGCGTTGCAGGCGCCGTCGCTCTCGGC
This sequence comes from Methylobacterium sp. BE186, assembly GCF_031457035.1. Lineage (NCBI taxonomy): Bacteria > Pseudomonadati > Pseudomonadota > Alphaproteobacteria > Hyphomicrobiales > Methylobacteriaceae > Methylobacterium > Methylobacterium sp. BE186. The sequence continues at coordinate 54,858 of NZ_JAVDVV010000035.1, read as the reverse complement.
GCCGTTATGCGCGTTGTGGAAATGGGTGGTGATCTCGTTGCGGCCGAAGCCCCGGTTCTGGGTGCGGTCGGCCGGGAGATCGTTGTAGATGCGCGTCAGCATCGGCTCGCCGTAGCGGGCCTTGATCAGGCAGGGCATGCCGTAGCCGAGGCGCGAGCCCGCGCTCGAGCCCGCCCAGCCCGGCTGGCGCACGCCGAACGACCACATCGCGTTCATGTCCTGCTCGGGCATCTCCGCGCAGAAGCGGGTGGCGGCCTCGCATTGCCCGAGGGACATGAGGTAGCCGACCTTCGGGAAGAGATCGCGGTTCGCGCTCGTCGGGTCGTTCGACCAGCGCTGATGGGCGAAGAACTCGCCCGGCGGGCGGCCCTCGCAGGGGCCGCGGCCGGTGAGCGGATTGGTCAGGCGCTGCCAGTTCGCGCCCCGCTTCGACCATTCGTCGTGGTAGGAGAGGCGCCGGGCCGGCATCTCGGGGAGGGGGCGCCCGCTCGGGCTCATCCAGAGCACGTCGTCGCTGCCCGCCGCGGCCGCGAGGGGGATGCGCGGCTGGACGAGGGCCCGGTGCAGGGGCTCGTGGAACTTCTCGGCGCCGAACAGGGGGCTGCGCGGCGTCCCGGTCGGCACGGTGGCGTAGGCGCTGCGCACGAAGGGGCTGAGGCCGTGCTTGGCCGCGATCAGGCCGCCCGCGCCGTAGATCCCCCAGCGGAACAGGTCGCGCTTGGTGATCTGACCGTGCGAGACGGCCTTGACGATCTCCAGCCTGTTCTCGCGGGCGCGCTCGGCCTCCTGGATGCGGATCCGAGAGGTGGTCTTCCGGTCCAGAAACATGGCGACAGGTCCCCAGCGTCGGGCCGGGCGGCCCCGGCCTCGCGTGAGCGTCGGGGACCGGCCCATTCCCGGTTGATCGTGCGACAGCCTTCCGCGGCCCCTGCCGGGCCGAGCCGCGCCGCCGCGCGCCGCGCCCGGACGTTGCCCGGGCATCGGCAGCCTGTCGGCTCGCTCCTGATGGTGGTTTCGTTGGTGCCGACCCGTTCGCTGCCGATCAGATCTTGCACAATATAGTTTATTGGACTTGTGCCAGCGTAACGGCTGTCTTACCGCAAGATTAGACTCAGTATTCAATCCGGTAAAATTGTAAAACTACGCAGATCCGAAACAGTACGCTTGAGGACCCTTCTCTCCTTGCCCCTGTGCTTGCGACGTCCCGAGGCGCCTCGTCGTCAGAGGAGGGATGCTTGTCCCGAATCGTGAAGATTTTCAATAACTCTGAGTCATTAGACCGGATTAGTCCCCCGCGCTCGCCCGCAACTGTACCGACGGGATGCGGGGAATTCCAGGTTTCGCGGGTCCCGGACGCGTGCGGGTCCAGTATTCGCGCCCGGCCCGCACGCATCGCGGCCCCTGCCGGCCGCCGACGACCGGGGGCGCGCCCCGAGGAAGCGGTCAGACCGTGATGTCGAGGATGCGCCGCCGCGCCGGCTCCGCGGCCGCCTCGATCCCCGCCCCGGCCCGCAGGCGCTCGACAGGCTGCGCGATGTCCACCGTGACGGGCGCGTCGGCCGGCGCGCCGCGGCGCAGCGCGGCGTTGCGGGCGGTGAGTTCGAGCTCCGCCTGCCGCAGCAGGCCGATCGAGGAGAGGGGCGCACCGGCGATCATGGATCGGTCCTCCCGAACCGCCAGATCAACACGCGGCCCGTGAAGATCCCGTCACCGCGATCCGTCGAAGGCCGCCGATTCCGCCCGCCGCGGCTCGCGCCGCCGGAGCAGGTGCTCGAGGCGCGCCTGCCAGCCCTGCGCCCGCTCCGCGCTGGAGAGCTGCAGGCCGCGCTTCGTCGCCATCAGGTCGAGGATCATCAGGACGATCCAGGGACCGCCGATACCGAGGAAGAATGCCATCGCTCGATCCCCTCCCGGAGAGCCGGCCGCGAAAGATTCGGGCCCGCCGATGATAGAGCGCGGCGCCGGGGCAGCAAGCGGAGGCCGGGGAGCGGGCTTCGCCGGAGCGGCTGCGCGAGGCGCGCCCCGGCCCGCGGGAGGCTCGCCGCACTTTCGCGCGCCATCGGCAGTTCGACGCATATGAGAGCGCCTCCCTCTGGTGCATGATGATCGCGCCCAATTATCCGCGACGCGTATCATCACCGGCCTCATGCCCCGTACCGTGACCTACCGGATCACCGACCGACCCGACGGCCGCTTCGATGTGGCCGTGACGATGGAGCCCGCGCGGGACGCCGGCGCGGGATCGGCCGGGGCGCAGGCGAAGACCTTCCTGCGGGAGGGGGTGGCGACGCTCGCCGAGGCCGAGGCCTGGGTCGAGGGGCTGCGCGTCCTGATGGGGGCCCTCGGCGCCCCCGTGGCCCGGGCGGAGGACGGCGGGGCCGCCGTCGCCCCGGGAGTCCTGCAGCGCTCGAACCTCTGATTCCGCCCGGCGCATCCGTCAGGGCAGGCGCGGCGTGCAGACGGTGCCGGCCCCGCCCCCGAGGGGCACGACGGCCACCGGTACGCCGTAGAGCCGCTCCAGGCTCTCGGGGGTGAGGATCTCGGCCGGCGGCCCGAGCCCCGCCAGCGCCCCTTCCCGCAGGAGGGCCACCCGGTCGGCGCAGAGGAAGGCGTGGCCGGGATCATGGGTCGAGAGCATCACCCCGAGGCCCCGCGCCGAGAGCCGGCGGATCTGGCCGAGCACGCGCGCCTGGTTGCCGAAATCGAGGCTCGCGGTCGGCTCGTCCATCACGAGGAGGCGCGGCTCGCCCGCGAGCGCGCGGGCGATCAGGGCGAGCTGGCGCTCGCCGCCGCTGATCTCGGTGTAGACCCGCTCCGCCAAGTGGCCGATCCCGAGCGCCGCAAGCGCGGCCTCGGCCGCCGCGTGGTCGGCCCGGCCCGGGCTCGCGAAGGGCCTCATCCGGCTCGCGCGGCCCATCAGCACGACCTCCCGCACGCTGAAGGGGAACAGCGCCGCGTGCGCCTGGGGCACGTAGGCGATGGTTCGGGCGAGCCGCGCGCGCGGCCAGCGCGCGACGCTCTCCCCCTCCACGAGGACGCGGCCGGCCCTGGCGGGCAGGAGGCCGAGCAGGGTCTTGAACAGGGTGGTCTTGCCGCAGCCGTTCGGCCCGAGCAGGCACAGGACCTCGCCCGGGAAGACCGCGAAGCCGACGCCCGCGCCGACGATGCGGGCGCCGTAGCCGAAGGCGAGATCCTCGACCCGCAGCAGGGGCTCACCCCTCACGACCAGCCCCGCCGCGCGGTGGCGAGCAGCCACAGGAAGAAGGGCGCGCCGATCAGCGCCGTCAGGATGCCGAGGGGCACCTCGATCGGGGCGATGGTGCGCGCCACGAGATCGACCGCGAGCAGGTAGCCCGCCCCCAGCATCAGGGAGGCCGGGAGCAGGCGCCGGAAATCCGGCCCGACGAGGAGCCGGGCGACGTGGGGCACGATGAGCCCGATCCAACCGATCACGCCGGTGACCGAGACGGCCGCCGCCGTCACCAGGGTCGCGGCGGCGACGAAGAGGGGGCGCAGGAGGCGCGTCTCGACGCCGAGCGCCCGCGCCTCCTCCTCGCCGAGGCTCATCAGGTTCATGCGCCAGCGCAGCAGGACCAGCGGCGCGAGGCCGATCAGAATCGCGGGCAGGATCGCGCCGATGTCGGGCAGGCTCACGGCACTGAGGCTGCCGAGGAGCCAGTAGGTGATGGCGGGGAGCTGGTTGTAGGGGTCGGCCAGCACCTTCAGGAGCGAGATCGCCGCCCCCAGCACCGCGCCGACGGCGACGCCGGCCAGCACCAGCGTCAGGACGGGATCGTGGCGGCGCACCGCCGCGCCGACGCCGTAGACGATCGCGACCGCCCCGAGCCCGCCGAGGAAGGCGAGCCCCTGGATCGCGGCGACGGGCAGGGACAGGAAGATCCCGGCGACCGCGCCGAGGCTCGCGCCCGCCGAGACGCCGAGGATGTCGGGCGAGACGAGGGGGTTGCGGAACAGGCCCTGGTAGGTGGCGCCCGCCGCCGCGAGGCCCGCGCCGACGACGAGGGCGCCTGCGACCCGGGGCAGGCGCACCTGCAGGATCACGGTCTGGGCCGTCGCGTCGACCCCGCTCGGGAGGCCGAGGAGCTTGCCCCCGAGCACGGCGAGGATGTCGCCGGGCGGCACGCCGTAGCGCCCGGTGGCGAGGGACAGGAGGGCGAGGAGGAGGAGGGCGAGGACGGGCAGAAGCCCGCGCAGGAGGCGCCGCCGCGGCAGCGCGGCGGCCCGGGCGCCGGCCAGCGCGCGCGTCACCGGCCCGCGCCCGAGAGCAGGGCCGCGACCTGATCGGGCGCGAGGTCGACGTGGTAGAAGAGCGTGTAGAAGGCGCGGGTCTCCGCCTCGATCGCTTGCGGGAACAGATCCGGGTGCAGGAGGCCCGCGAGCCAGCGCAGGCCGATCAGGCGGTTGATGCCGGGCGGCGCGTCGAACCAGCCGAAGGGCAGGCGGGGCGTCTGGTAGACCCGGCCCGCCCGCACCGCCCTCAGGCCGCTCCAGAGCGGATCGGCGGAGAGGCTCGCGCGGAAGGGCGCGTCGAGGGTGAGGATCACGTCCGGGTCCCAGGCGAGGACCTGCTCGGGCGAGACGGTGACGAGCCCGCCCCGGCCCGCCGCGTCCGCGACGTTGCGCCCACCCGCCGCCTCCAGGATCTCGGTGTTGATGGAGCCGGCCAGCCCCGTCTCCAGCCCCTTCGGCCCCCGGCCGTAATAGACCCGGGGGCGCTTGTCCGGCGGGAGCGCCCCGACCCGGCCGGCGACCTCCGCGAGCGTCCGCTCGGCATAGGCCGCGAGCTCGGCCGCCCGGGCCTCCTCGCCCAGGATCGCGCCGAAGGCCCGGTAGGTCTCCGGGATCTGCGCGAAGCGCCCGTCGAGGAGGAGGTAGGGGATGCCGGTCTGCTCCTGCACGCGGTCGGCCAGCGAGGCGTAGGTGGGGCCGGTCGAGCCGACATCGACGATGAGGTCGGGCTTGAGCGCCAGCACCGCCTCGACGTTGGCGGTGTTGCCGCGGCCCGTGAGGCGGCCGGTCGTCGGCAGGTCCCAGGTCTGCCGGGCGAGGAAGGGCTTCTCGTCCGGATAGGGCGCGCGCACCCAGCCGATCATCTTGGCGGGCGCCAGCGTGTAGAGCAGCACCGAGGCCGGCGGCCCCGCCGTCAGCACGCGCTCGACGCGCTCGGGGACCGTCACCCGGCGCCCGGCCGCGTCGACGACCTCCCGGGCCTCGGCCGGCGGGGTCCCGGCGGGGAGGGCGAGGAGCAGCGTGAGCGCGAGGGCGGCGAGCCGGGGGCGGGCGCGCGGCGTCGGATCGGGGGGCATGGCGGGCGGGCGGTCCGGCGGGAAGGATCGGGGCGCAAGATTAGGGCGGATGCGGGGCTTCGCCTATGCGGCGCGCGAACCGGTGGCGCCCGGGCGCGCGGCGCGGGACGAACCATCGCCGGGCCTCGCCGCTTGAGAGAGGCACATCACAGCCAAGGGTCGTCCATGTGGTACCTCTACGGTTTCGCCGTGCTGGCAGGCGTCGCCAACGCGGTGCAGTCCGGCTCGAACGCGATGCTCGCCCGCACCTTCGCGCAGCCCTTCGCGGCCGGGCTCGTCGTCTCGACGGTGACGGGCGCCACGCTCCTCACCGTGGGGCTCGTCTCGGGGCGCCTGAGCCTGCCGAGCGCGGACCAAGCCCTGCAGGCGCCCTGGTGGGCCTGGATCGGCGGGGCGCTCGGCGCCCTCGTGGTCCTGTCCCAGCTCTTCGTGGCCCGGCAGATCGGCGCCGCGCCCTATCTCGCGCTCCTCGTCACGGCGGGGGTGATCACCTCGATCCTGCTCGACCATTTCGGCTGGGTCGGCTTCGAGCCGCATCCGGCGGGGCTCTGGCGCGTCCTCGGCGCCGTCCTGATGGTGGCCGGCGTCGCGCTCGTCGCGATGACCTGAGGCGGTGATTCGTCGATTGCCGCGGGTTCCGGTGGCTGCCGGTTAAGATGTCTCCGGCAAAGATCGTCCCGGACCACGGAGACGTGACACATGCGCAGCCTCCTCCTTGCCGGGGCCGCGGCCCTTCTCATCGCGGGCGCCCCGCCGGCCGAGGCCCGGGGCGGCCGGTTCTCCGGCTTCCGGAGCCATCCGCCCCCCTTGCGGGTGGCCGAGCCCGGGCGCGCCCGGCCGGACGGCACCTCCCTCGGCGGCCTTTCCCTGCGCCTCGGGCCGACCCCGGGCCCGCAGGCGGCCCCGGTGGTGGCTCCGCTCCCCGAGCGCCCGGCGGTGGCCGCCGTCACCCCGGTGCCGGTCGCCGCGCCGGTTGCCGCACCTGTCGCGACACCCTTGCCGGTCCGCGAGGCCCGGGCCCGGGAGCCCCATTGCCCGACCGGGCGTCTCGTCGGCGGCAGCCAGGACCCGGCCTCCGGCTTCTGCCTGATCAACTGAGCGCTCCTCCCCCGAAAGTCCAATCGACCCCTGCCTGCACCCGCCCCTAGCCTCGCGCGACGGTTGCGGGAGGCTGGGCATGGAGCAGGGCGGGCGGATCGATCGGGAGGCGGCGCTGGCCGAGGCCATCGCCTCGGAGCTGCACGCCGCCGCGCGCTTCCACGAGCGGGCCGGGAACGACGCCGTCGCCGAGGCGCTCCGGCGCGATGCCGGCCGCCAGGCCCGCGAGGCCGTGACGCTGCGGTTGCAGGCCGAGCCGTCGCCGACCCTCCCGGCCTGAGCCCGCGCCGCGCCTCACCCGTCGAGGGCGAGGAGCGCCGCGTCGCCGCCGGAGGCCGCGATGTTGACCGTCACTGTCTGCTCGGCGGCGAAGCGGGGCAGGTAGTGCGGGCCGCCGGCCTTCGGGCCGGTGCCGGACAGGCCGCAGCCGCCGAAGGGCTGCACGCCGACCACGGCGCCGATCATGTTGCGGTTGACGTAGACGTTGCCGTGGGGAAGCCGCTCCACGACGCGCGCCACGGTGGCCCCGATGCGGGAATGGATGCCGAGCGTCAGGCCGTAGCCCAGGGCCGCGATCCCCTCCAGCACCCGGTCGAGATCGGCCGCCTTGTAGCGGGCGACGTGGAGGATCGGGCCGAAAACCTCCTCGGCGAGATCCGCCGGGCCCCCGATCTCGTAGATCTGCGGCGCGACGAAGGTGCCGCCCGCGGGTGCGAACCCGTCGAGATGGACCCGGGACCGGACCCGCATCCGTGCGGCGTGGGCGTCGAGGCGCCGCTTCGCCGAGGCGTCGATGACGGGACCGACCTGGGTGGCGGGGTCGCGCGGGTCGCCGAGGCGCAGCTCGCGCGCCGCGCCCGCCACCATCGCGATCACCCGGTCGGCCACGTCCGCCTGCACGAGGAGGAGCCGGAGCGCCGAGCAGCGCTGGCCGGCGGAGCGGAAGGCGGAGGCGACGACGTCGTCGGCGACCTGCTCGGGCAGGGCGGTGGCGTCGACGAGCATCGCGTTGATGCCGCCGGTCTCGGCGATGAGGGGGACGATCGGCCCGTCCCGCGCCGCGAGCGCCCGGTTGATCGACTGCGCCGCCCCGGTCGAGCCCGTGAAGGCGACCCCCGCAATGGCGCCATGCGCCGCGAGCCGGGCGCCGACCGCGCCGTCGCCCGGCACGAGCTGGAGCGCGCCCGGCGGGATGCCGGCCCTGTGCAGGAGCCGCACGGCCTCCGCGGCCAGGAGCGGCGTCTGCTCGGCGGGCTTGGCGACGACGGCGTTGCCCGCCATCAGCGCGGCGGCGATCTGGCCGACGAAGATCGCGAGCGGGAAGTTCCAAGGCGAGATCGCGACGAAGACGCCGCGCCCGCGAAGCGAGAGGCAGTTCGACTCGCCCGCGGGGCCGACGAGCGCGCGCGGCCCGTCGAACAGGCGCCGGCCCTCGAGCGCGTAGTAGCGGCAGAAATCCACCGCCTCGCGGATCTCTGAGAGCGCGTCGTCGAGGGTCTTGCCAGCCTCCGCCTGGAGGAGGTGGATCAGGCGTCCGCGCCGCTCCTCGATAAGGTCCGCGGCGCGCTCCAGCGCGGCGGCCCGCTCCGCCCCGGGCGTCGCCGCCCAGGCCCGGGCGGCGCGGGCGGCGGCCTCCATCGCCGCATCGGCCGCCTCCGGGCCGGCCTCGACGACGCGGCCGACGACGGCGCCGTCGATCGGGCTGCGGACGTTGCGGGCGGGACCCGGCTGCTCCGCCCCGTCGAGGATCGGGGCGGCCCGCGCGGGGCCGGCCCCGGCGCGCACGGCGCGCAGCAGGGCCTCGAGCTCGGCGCGGGCGCCGAACTCGACCCCGGCCGCGGCGCGGCGCCCCGGCGCGTGGATCTCCCGCGGCAGGGGCAGGCGCGGGTGGCGCGCGCGCTCGGGCGCGCCGACGCTCGCGGCCGGGCGCCGCAGCAGGGTCTCGACGGGCACGGCCGGGTCGGCGGCGAGCGAGACGAAGGACGAGTTGGCCCCGTTCTCCAGGAGCCGCCGCACGAGGTAGGCGAGGAGGTCGCGGTGGCCGCCGACCGGCGCGTAGGTGCGGCAGGCCGTGCCTGGGCGCGTCGCCAGGAGCCGCCCGTAGAGGGCCTCGCCCATCCCGTGCAGGCGCTGGAACTCGTAGCCCTCGGGGCGGCCGGCCCGCTCCGCGATGCTCGCGACGGTGAGCGCGTTGTGGGTGGCGAATTGCGGGAAGAGATGGGGCCTGTGCGCGAGGAGCCCCTCGGCGGCGGCCATGTAGCTGAGGTCGGTCGTGGCCTTGCGGGTGAAGACGGGGTAGTCGGCCAAGCCCCGCTCCTGCGCCCGCTTCACCTCCGTGTCCCAGTAGGCGCCCTTCACGAGGCGCACCATCAGGCGCCGCCCGAGCCCGCGGGCGAGGTCGGCCACGTGGTCGATCACGGCCAGGCAGCGCTTCTGATAGGCCTGGACCGCGAGGCCGTATCCGTCCCAGCCGGCCAGCGAGGGGTCGGCGAGCACCGAGGCGAAGACCTCGAGGGAGAGTTCGAGCCGGTCGGCCTCCTCGGCATCCACCGTGAAGCAGAGGTCGTGGGCCCGGGCCGCCCGGGCGAGATCGAGGAGGATGGGCACCACCTCGTCCATCACGCGCGCCCGGCCGAGGGGCTCGTAGCGCGGGTGCAGGGCCGAGAGCTTGACCGAGATGCCGGGCCGATCCGGCAGGGGCGCGTCGCCGGCCGACCGGCCGATCGCCGCGATGGCCCCCGCATAGGCCGCGCGGTAGGCCTCGGCGTCGGCGGCCGTGCGGGCGCCCTCGCCCAGCATGTCGAAGGAGTAGCGGTAGGGCCGGCCCTCGGGCGTGGCAGCGCGCCGCAGGGCCGCGCCGATCGTCTCCCCGAGCACGAAATGGCCGCCCATCACCCGCATGCCCTGGCGCGCGGCGGTGCGCAGGGCCGGCAGGCCGATGCGCTTGGCCAGCGCGGCGAGCACCCCCTCCGGCGTCTCGCCGGGCTGGATGATCCGGGCCGAGAGGCCGAGCGCCCAGGCCGAGGCGTTGACGAGGAGCGCCTCCGAGCGGATCGCGTGGTGGGCGAAATCGCCCTGGCCGAGCTTGTCCTCGATCAGCCGGTCGGCGGTGGCGGCGTCCGGCACCCGCAGCAGCGCCTCGGCGAGCACCATCAGGGCGAGGCCCTCGCGGGTCGTGAGGCTGTATTCGCGCAGCATCGCCTCGACGCCGCCGAGGCCCCCGTGCTCCGTCCGGATCGCGCCGACGAGATCCCGGGCGAGGGCGTCGACCCGCCCCTCGGCCGCCGCATCGGGGGAAGGGCCCGCCAGCAGCCCGCGCACGAGAGCCGCGTCGTCCGGCGCGTAGGGCGCGGCGAAGGCGGGGAGGGTGGGCGAGACCGGGAGCGGCATGGTAGCGATCTCGAGCGGGGGCGGCCCGGCGCTCCGCGGCAGGATCCGTGCCGGAAGGCGCTCACCGCACCGGCCGGCGCGGTCGGATCCTAGCACGGGATCGGAGCGGGGCCGTCACTCCGCCTGCGGCGTCTTCCGGTCCTCGTAGGCGCTGTGAGCCGGCTCGCCCTGGTCGCCGGGCTCCGTCGCGCCGGGGGAACTCGCGCCCTCGGAGGGGCCGGTGACCGTCCGGTCCGGGTAGGCGCGGGGGCCGGCGGGGGGCTGGGCCGGATCCTCGCCGGGACCGGGGGTGGTCGGGTCGGGGGCGGTGACGCGGCTCATGGGCCGTCTCCTCGAAGTCGATGCTCCAGGGAGACGGCCGGGCGGCGGGGCGGGTTCCGCCACCCCGCTGGACGTCTGTCAGTTGAGGGCTTGGTGCTCGCGCGTGATGAGCCGGTCAGCGCGGCCAGGAATGCCACCTGGCATCCGGTTCGCTCGGTTGACGGGGTCGATTCCGCGGGGCGTCCACACGCCGGCGACCGGCCGGTGATTGGTGTCCGGGAGGCCCGAACCTGTCAACCGGTCGTGATGCAGGCGCTCCGCAAGACAATCTCCGGGCGAAGATTGGCGGAAAGGCGGCGCATCTCCGGCAAACCGCGGCCGGATGGCGCGGGCCTCATCCATTTGGAGGATGTCTTTCCGGCCGCGCCGCGGCTTCCTCACGCCGCAAGAACGAGGTGTGTCATGCAGCGTGTGAAGAATCAGCCGACCTGGCTCGCCCGGCGCGCCGAGCGCCTGCGCGTGCGCCGCGGCAGCGCCCGCGTGGTGCGCTGGATCGCCTACGCCTCCGGCGCCGAGGGGGCGGAGGCGCCGACGGACGGCGCGACGGCGGCCATTCCGGACGGGAAGGCGCGGGTACCGGAGGCGGGGGATGCGGACGCGTCCGGCAACGTCGTGCGCCTGCGCCCCCGCGCGGCCCGGGGGCCGGCAGAACCCGTCTGAGTGCCGCGGCCGGCCGCACGACGGCCTCTCGCGCGTCGACAGGCTCTTGCGATCCGGCAGGCTCTTGCGCCGCGCCGCAGGATCGCGCACGGGACGGGCATGAAGCAGCTCGAAGCCCTCATCGCCTGGACGCCGGCGCGCTGGGCGGACCTGCGTCCCGAGACGGCGGGGCAGGTCGTCGTCCTGCCCTTCCCCGACACCGAGGGGCGCGCCAAGGGCTTCATGATGAGCGCGGGGGCGAGTTCCTCCGCCCTGCGGGCCTTGTCCGAGGAGCAGCGCATCGCGCGGCTCTTCATCGACTTCAACACGCTGGTGGTGCGCGACGGGCTCGATCCGCAGGCCGTGCACCGGGCCTTCCTCGCCATCGACGAGTATCGCTTCCGGATCGCGCCGGACACCGAGGGCGCCGAGTTCGAGGATCCGCCCGAGGAGGACTGAACTCCGCGGGCACCGGAAACATTCCGCGACAAAATTCAACCCCGGCCGCGGGCCGACACGCCTCGACAGCGGCGGCGGCGCCCTACCTGAGGGCGGGCCAGACCATCGCGCCGGAGGTTTCATGCCAGCGACCCGCCGCACCATCCTCGCCGGGGCCGCGCTGCTGCCCGCCCTGATGCCCGCTGCGCTCCGGGCCGCGGACGGGCCGGGCGAGTTGATCCGGCGGCCGATCCCGTCCTCCGGCGAGCGGCTTCCCGCCATCGGCATCGGCACCTCGCGCCGCTACGAGGTCGAGCCGACGCCCGACAAAATCGCACCCCTGCGGGAGGCGGTGGAGCGCTTCGTGGCGCTCGGCGGCTCGGTCATCGACACGGCGCCGAGCTACGGCACCGCCGAGGACGTCCTCGGCCACATCCTGCAGGGGCCATTGCGCGAGAAGGTGTTCCTGGCGAGCAAGGTCAGCGAGAGCGGGCGCGAGGCCGGCGCGGCCCAGATCGCCCGCTCCTTCGAGCGCCTGCGCACGGACCGGATCGACCTCGTCGCCGTGCACAACCTGATCGACACGGGGGCCAACCTCGCCACCCTGCGCGACCTCAAGGCCCGGGGCCGCATCCGCTACGTCGGCGTCACGGTCTGGCGGGACGGGCAGTTCGACGGCCTCGAGCCGGTGATGCGGGCCGAGCCGCTCGACTTCGTCCAGGTCAACTACGCCATCGACAACCGGGCCGCGGCCGAGCGCGTCCTCCCGCTCGCGGCCGAGCGCGGCATCGCCGTGATGGTCAACGTGCCCTTCGGGCGCGACCGGCTGTTCAAGGCCGTGCAGGGGCGCGAGCTGCCGCCCTGGGCGGCCGAGTTCGACTGCGCGAGCTGGCCGCAATTCTTCCTGAAATACGTCCTCGCGCACCCGGCCGTCACCTGCCCGATCCCGGGCATGGCGAAGGTGTCCTACGTCGAGGACAACCTCGGCGCCGCCCGCGGGCGGCTGCCCGACGCGGCGGCGCGGGCCCGGATGGAGGCCTTCATCGATGCGCTCTGACCTCACCCGCCGCGCGGCCCTCGCCCTCGCGCTCGCCCTCCCGGCCCTTCCGGCCGGCGCCCAGGAGGCGGCAGGGCAGAAGCCCCTGCGCATCGGCATCATCGGCGCGGGCAAGATCGGCGGCACCATCGGCGCGCTCTGGGTCAAGGCGGGGCACGAGGTGATGTTCTCCTCCCGCCACCCGGAGGAGCTGACGGGTCTCGTCGAGGGTCTGGGCGCGCGGGCGAAGGCGGGCACGCCGGCGGAGGCGGTCCGCTTCGGCGAGGCGGTGTTCGTGGCGGTGCCCTACAAGGCCTATCCCCAGCTCCGGGCCGATCTCGGCGAGGCGCTCAAGGGCCGCATCGTGCTCGATGCCGGCAACGCGACCCAGGCCCGGGACGGCGACCTCTACACCGAGGCGCAGGCCAACGGCATCGGGACGACGAGCGCCAAGTACCTCGCCGGGGCCCGTCTGGTCCGGGCCTTCAACGCCGCGAACTACCGGCTCTTCGAGGCGAACGCGAACCGGCCGGCGCCCCGCATGGCGGTGCCGATCGCGGGGGACGACGAGGCGGCGCTGGAGATGGGCCGGCGCCTCGTCTCGGAGGCGGGCTTCGACCCGGTCGTCGTCGGCACGCTGACGGACGCGGACCGGTTCGCGATGGGCTCGCCCGGCTTCGGGCACGTCCTCGGCGCGTCCGAGCTTCGCGCGAAGCTGGGGCTCGCGCCGTGAGGCCTCCCACCGCGGCCCGGCCCGGCCCGCGCCTACGCTCTCCCCGCGGGGCGCGCGGACTCCTCCGGCGCCCCCCCGCCCATGCCTGATTCGCCCTCCGCGGAGCGCGGCCTCCTCGCCCGGCTCGTCGACGTGCGGCCGGGGGAGGGCCGGGCGCTCGCCTGGTCCTGGGCCTACATCTTCTCGATCCTCGCCGCCTACTACGTGCTGCGCCCGATCCGCGACCAGATGGGGGTGGCGGGCGGCATCGAGAACCTGCCCTGGCTGTTCACGGCGACGCTTCTCGGCATGCTCGCCCTCAACCTGCCCTTCGGCTGGCTGGTGAAGAGCCTGCCGCGGGCCCGCTTCGTGCCGCTGACCTACCGGTTCTTCGCCCTCAACATCCTGCTCTTCGCCCTCGCCCTCCACCTCGCCCCGCCGGAGGCCGACCTCTGGATCGGGCGGGCGTTCTTCGTCTGGCTGTCGATCTTCAACCTGTTCGTGGTGTCGATCTTCTGGGCGACCATCGTCGACGTGTTCTCGACGGAGCAGGGCAAGCGCCTGTTCGGCTTCATCGCGGCGGGCGCGACGCTCGGGGCCATCGCGGGCTCGGCCACCACGGCGCTGCTCGCCCGCGCGGTGCCGACCTCCGCGCTCCTCCTCTGCGCGGTCGTCCTCCTGGAGGCCGCCGTGTTCAGCATGCGCGGCCTCGCCCGCCTCTCGGAGCGCCTGCACCACGTTCCCAGGGAGGCGCCCGAGCACGCCCCGATCGGCGGCAGCGCGCTCGCCGGCATCACCCGGACGCTCGCCTCGCCCTACCTCCTCAACATCGGCCTGTTCCTGCTGCTGTTCTCGGTGACCTCGACCTTCCTGTATTTCGAGCAGGCGGGCATCGCGAAGCGCAGCTTCCCCGACCGCGGCGCCCAGACCGCCTTCTTCGCCAGCGTCGACCTGCTCGTGAACGCGCTCACCCTCGGCGTGCAGCTCTTCCTGACGGGGCGGATCGTGCGGGCGCTCGGGATCGGCTGGACGCTGGCCCTGCTCCCGGCGGCGAGCGTCCTCGGCTTCGCCGCGCTCGCCCTCTCGCCGACCATCACGGCGATCGTCGCCTTCCAGGTCTTCCGGCGGGCGGGCAACTTCGCCATCGCCCGGCCGATCCGCGAGGTGCTGTTCACGGTGGTGCCGCGGGAGGACCGCTACAAGGCGAAGGGCTTCATCGACACCGTGGTCTACCGGCTCGGCGATCAGGTCGGCGCGTGGTCCTACGCGGGCATCGCGGCGCTCGGCTTCGGGGCGACGGCGGTGGCGGCGACCGCGGTGCCGCTCTCGCTCGCGTGGCTCCTGAACGGGCTCTGGCTCGGGCGCGCGCAGGAGAAGCGGGCGGACGAGGCGGACGCCGCCCGGCCCGGTTCGCCGGCCTGATTCAGCCCCGCCGCGCCCGCCCGCGTCCGGCCGCCGCGGAACGGGCCGGCACTGGGCACAGGCCGGGACGCGGAGCGGGACCCGCGGCCCGCGAGGCGGCGACGGCCGCCAGGAGCAGGGTGATCGAGGCGGTCAGGGAGGCGGCGAGGGGGCTGCCGCTCAGGTGCTCGGCCCACTGGACGATCGTCATGGCTCAGCCCTCCGAATCCCGTTCCGAAGCGTGGTCCCCGCAGGGTTAACGAGTCGTTAAGGCCGCTCCTCCGGGACGAGCAGGTCGAGCCGGGCGCGGCCCGCCTCTGTGATCTCCCAGATCGCGAAGGTGCCGCCGATATGCGGGCCGGCCTGGGTGCCGATCCATTGCAGGCGCCCGGCGCGCTCCAGCACGCGCAGGCGGGCGTGGTCCCGGGGCCAAGCCCGGTCCGGGCTCTGCTTGATCGAGATGCGGCCCTCCACCGAGATGGCGGCCTTCGTGAGCAGTCGACGCTCGTGGCGCGGCATGAATCCTCCTGTCCGACGTTCTGCGGCGGCCCTGCGGCCGCGCGGCGAGGGCCATCGCCGCCGGCGCGGGGCGATGGCTGAGGAACCGTGCGGCCATCCGCCCGGGAGCGAGAGAGGCCGTTCGGCGCGGTTGGGATGGGCCCGACGCACGAGGGTCGAGGCCCGGGGCATCCGGAGGGATGCGATCGCGCGAACCCTGCTGCGAGGGGTGGACCCGCCGAATCGGCCGGGGCTCCGGAAGCGCGGCCGAAGCTTAACCGCAGGATTGCCACACGCAAGCCAAAGTTGAGACGGTCGATCAAAGCCCGCTCCGGATGCAGGCGCGGGGCGCCCCGCACGCTGCCAAGCCGGCCTCGGGGCACTGGACGCGGGGCCACACCGTCCTGTTTAAGGCGTCTGTTAACCATGATCCGGGGAACCTGCCGCCGGGCTCCGGGGTCACCCCGGAAGCCGTGCGGGCACCGTCGCGCCGCGGCGTCCCATCGGGAGAGGGTGTTTGCAGGGATTGCGACTGAGTCTCGCGGGCTGCCTCGGCCTCCTCGTCGCGGAGGCCGGGCCGGCGCGCGCCGAGCCGCCGCCTCCGGATGGCTCCGCGCAGCCCCTGTTCCTGCGCATCCGGCCGCAGGGGGCTCCCCTCGAGACCGGGGCGGCCGGAGGTGCCGCGCCGCTCTCGGAGGCCGAGACGGCCCGCCGGGCCCTGGCGGCGCGGGAGGCGGTGTGGGAGCGCGCCACGATCCGGGCGCGCATCGCCATCGCCTCGGTCTGCACCGGCTGCCTTCGGCCCGAGGCCGCCCCCGCCGCGCCGGCGCCCGAGCCCGTCCGGGCGGCACCGGAACCCCCGGCCGCAACGCGAACCGCAGAATCGTCCACCGGAGGAGATCCATGACGCAAGCCCATCCGACCACCGGCGCCGAGCCGGACCCGGACTGCCCCGTCTCCCTCGACCGCCTCGGCGAGGTCTACCGGGCCGACGAGTACGACCTGCCCGAGATCCTGGCCGGGATTCCGGCCCCGACCCGGGCGAAGCTCGCCGTCTACCTCTACGGCAAGAGCCACATGCACCAGCTCGGCCTGAAGGTCGCCCGCGCCTGCGAGCGGGACGACCTCGTGCGGGCGGCCGGTGAGATCGGCTCGGTGATCCACGGGCAGGCGCACCTGAAGCCGGCGCGCCCGGCTCCGAGCGAGCCCGCCGCGCGGCCCGGCGCCGCCAAGGCCCCCGCGCCCCGCAAGATCAGCCTCGGCGGCTCGGCCGCCAAGGGGCGCAGCTTCGACGATTGAAGGGCGATCACGCGCCGCGCCGGGCCTTGCGGAACCCCGCGGGCCCGGCGCGGCGCTGGCGGCGGCTGGGACGGAGGCAGGCGGATGTTCGGTGTGTGGTGGAAGCTCGGGATCGACGCCACGATGCTGGCGCTCGAGTCGCAGCAGGTGATCGGCCTGCGCCTCGTCAAGCTCTCCGCCGGCGGCGCCGCCGCGCAGGTCGAGGCGCAGCGGATGGTCAGCGAGAAGATCATGGCCGCGGGCGAGGCCGCGATCCTCGTCGCCACCGGCGGGTCCGCGGCCGGCGTCGTGGCAGGCTACCGCCGCAAGGTCCGGGCGAATGCGCGGCGCCTCGCGAAGGGCTGAGGTCTGCGGCCCGGCCGCACAGTCTCGCCCAATATTGGGAGGCCGGTTGCTCGCAATTCGCCCAACAACCGCCGTTAACCAACCCTTAACCCTGGCTTCGCATCGTCCGGACGGGGCGATGGGAAGAGGGTGGACGATCATGGTCGAGCAGCAGGTGCGCGAGCGCGCCTATTACATCTGGGAAGACGAGGGCCGGGTCTTCGGCCGGGCCGAGGAGCATTGGTTCCGGGCCGAAGCCGAGCTCGGCGCCGCCGGAACGCCGGCCGTCGGCGAGACGAGCGCCGCGGCCAGCGCCGCGGATCGGGCTCCGGCCAAGGCCGCCAAGCCGGCCACGGTCAAGCCCGCCACGGTCAAGCCGGCCACGGCCAAGGCGGATGCCAAGCCCGTCGCCAAGTCCGCCGCCAAGTCCGCCGCCAAGCCGGTCAAGGCCGCTGCGAAGGCCGAGGCGACGGCCGACGGGAAGGCCAAGGAGCCGGCCGGGAAGGCCGCCAAGGCCAAGGCCGCGGCTGATAAGCCCGCCGCCAAACCCGTCGCCGCCAAGCCCGCGGCCGGCCAGAAGGCGGCCAAGGCCGAATCCGTCGCCAAGGCGAAGGCCTCCCGCGCGCCGAGCGCCTCCCTGCACTGAGCCGCCGCGGCACGCCGCGCTTGAAGGGCCCGCCCCCGCCCGGGGGCGGGCCCTTCGCGTTCGAGGCCCGCCGATTCCCGGTCACGGCCGAAACGGGCCATGGGCTCGGCCGTTGTCCGGCAAAGCTTGACTCGCCCGAATCCGCGCATCCGAGAGAGGCGCCCCATGCCCCTTCCGTCCAAAACACCCGCCAAAACACCCGCCAAAACACTGGCGAAGACACTGGCGAAGACACCCGCCGCCCTTCTCCTCGCTCTCCCGCTCGGGGCGGCGCCGGGCGCGGCGGGGGCCGGCCCGCAGGCCGCGCCCTACGGCTACGGCGGCCCCTCCGCCGGGGCGCTTCCCGTGACGGTGGGCGGGCGCGCGCCCTGGAACCGGCCCTGGGAGTACGATTCGGGCAGCGACAACGACCGCCGGCCGGAACTGCCCTACTACCAGCAGGGCCGCGGCCAGCAGACCGGCGGCCCCGCCCGCAACCTGCTGCCCGACGACGGGCTGCACCTGTTCCCGCGCTGAGACGGGGCGGTTCGGCATGCGCGTGAAGGCGGTCATCTTCGACATCGACGGGACGCTCCTCGACAGCGTGGACCTGCATGCGCGGGCCTGGGTCGAGGCGTTCCGGCATTTTGGGGTCGAGACCGAGGAGGCCGCGGTCCGGCGGCAGATCGGCAAGGGCGGCGACCAGCTGATGCCCGTCTTCCTCTCCGAGGCGCAGATCGCGCGCGAGGGCGAGACGATCGAGGCCTACCGCTCGGACCTGTTCAAGCGCGCGTACCTGTCGAAGGTGCGCCCGTTCCCCGGGGTCCGCGCCCTGCTGGAGCGGATCCGTGCCGACGGGCGCCGGGTGGCGCTCGCCTCCTCCGGCAAGAAATCCGAGGTGGAGCGCTACACGGAGATCCTGGGCATCGGCGATCTCGTCGACGTGGCGACGAGCGCGGACGACGCCGACCGCTCGAAGCCGCATCCCGACATCTTCGCGGCCGTGCTGGAGAAGCTGCGGCCGATCGGGGCCCGGGACGCGCTCGCGGTGGGCGACACGCCCTACGACGCCGAGGCCGCCGCCAAGGTGCGCCTCGCGACGATCGGCCTCCTCTGCGGCGGCTTCCCCGAGGCCGACCTCTCGGCGGCCGGCTGCACCGCGATCTACCGCGACCCGCAGGACCTGCTCGACGGCTACGAGAGTTCCCCGCTCGCGCACTGAACGGGGGCCGCGGCCTTCCGCGTCAGGTCCCCGATCGCCATGGGCAGGGGATCTCTTGCCGCCGGAGGCCCGGAGCGCCGCGTCGGCCACCTGCCCCCGGGGCGGCCTGTGGGTTGGTGGGGATGCTGTTGCGGTGATGCGACATCGGTAACGTGCCGGCTACCAATTGCTCCCGAGATGGCTGGCGCGGGGCGCGCAAAGGGTTTAGCGAGCCGCCGCGAAAGCCAGGATCCTTCGAGGACGAGCGCGGAACATGTCTCAGCCGGCCCAGTCGATATCCGAGACGGCACCCACGTCGCTGCAGGAGCAGATCGCCGAGGCGGTCCGCAACCAAGCCGTGCCGATCAGCCAGTTGCTGAGGCTGATGTCGGCCCTCGACGCGGACGAGAGCGCGAACGAGAACCTGCGCCTGCAGCTGCGTGCCCGCATCGGCAGGCCGCTGAGCGCCTGACCGGCGCCGACGGCGTCAGCGCCGCCGGCTCCGCCTCGCCTTGCGCGAGCCGCCCCCGGCCGCCCGCTGCATGCAGGCATTGTAGATCTGCCGCCCGATCGCGTGGGGGCCGAGGCCGGACGGATCGGGCGTCGAGAAGACGCGGGCCCGGGCCTCGTTGCGGCAGGCCGCGTCCTGCGGGCTGCGGATCGGCGGCTCCGCCCGCGCCGCATCCCCGAAGCCGGCCACCCCCAGGATCAGGCCGAGACTGAGCACGACGTGCGGCAGGATGAGGGGAAGGGGCCGGCGGGTCTGGGGCGTGTCGAGCATGGATGTCGATCCTCTGCGGGTTGCGGGGCGTTAGATAGGGCGGTGCCGGGGTGGATTCGCGCCGACGATGAAGCTCTGTCGCGCGGGGAGGCCGGCCGGTTCACCGGGCAGGCGAGAAATCCGGCCGACGGGACGCGCCGGGCGCTCAGGGCAGGAGCCAGAGGCAGGCCGCGGAGCCGCGCACCGCGAGGCACTCGAAGGGGGCGCCGCCGATCATGGCCCGGCGCTCGACCGCGCCGATCGCGTCCCGCGGCACGCGCCGGCAGGCGGGCTGGCTGGCGAGGCGCGCGGCCGCTGCCGCTGCCGCATGGTCGCCCCCGGCGCCCGCCGTCAGGAGACGCAGGGCGACGAGGGAGTCGCAGGCGATGGCCTCGTCCGCCGGCGCCGGCTGGGCCGGGGCGGCTCCCGGCCCGAGGACGCCGAGCCACAGACCGAGCGCCGCCGCGCACCTCCTCCGACCGGCCCGCATGGGAGCACCCCTCCGATATCCCGCCTGCCGCACGAGCTAGGGCTCGGGCGGCCCATGGCGAGCCCGGCCTGGGCGCCGGCTCAGTAGGGATAGAACCCGTAGGGACGATAGAAGGGCCGCGGGCGGTCATAGCCGTAGGGTCGGTAGAAGGGCCGGGGCCGGTAATAGCCGTAGGGTCCGTAGAACCGGCGGCGCCAGTAGGGCCGCGGCGGCCCGTAATAATAGCCGAACTGGGCGGGGATCGCGCCGGCCGCCGCGACGGCGAGACCGGGATCCGGGGCGACGGGCGCGGCCGAGGCGGCCCGAGGGCCCGCGAGGATCGCACCGGCGGCGAGGGCCGATGCGAGGAAGAAGCGCTTGCGCATGCTTGTCTCCAGTCGAACCGGGCGTCCGCGCCGTGGGGCCCGGACGTCGCTCGGAGACGATCGGGGCGGCCCGCTGAATGCCGGCTGAAAGGAGGCCGCGGGCTCAGCGCCGCGGCCGCTCGGCAGCGGGCTTCGCGCGGGGCGCGGCGCCGGCCGCCGGGGTGACGAGCCCCGCGAGGGTCCAGTGGCAGATGCCGGTGCCCTGAAGGCTCAGGCAATCGTAGGCCGTGCCGCCGAGCTCCACGTGGTCGGCGAGGGCCTGGACGCGGTCGCGGCCGACCAGGGCGCAGCCGAGATGATCCGCGCGCTCGTCCGCCAGGATCGCGGCGACGGCGGGGAGTTCGCCGCGGTTCGAGCGCAGGAGAAGCCGCAGATTCGCGAGCGACGGGCACCCGACGAACGGGGCGGCCGCGTGCGAGGGCGGGGCGGGGGCCGCCTTCCGCGCGGCGGGGCTCGCGGATTGCCCGGTTCCCTGCGCCGCAGCGGGCGCCGCCGCGAGAGCGAGGAGGAGCAGGACGGGTACGCGCATGCCGCAGCCTCGGAGCGCCTCGGGACGGGGAGCCCGCGAGCCTATCAGGCGCCCCCGCCCGCCGCCATGCGGCGCGGCCTCAGCCGCCGCGCTTGCGGTAGCGCTTCAGCACCCGCTCCCGCCGCAGCCGGGACAGGCGCTCGATCCAGAAGATGCCGTCGAGCTGGTCGATCTCGTGCTGGTGGCAGGCGGCGCGGAACCCCTTCGCCGCCTCCTCGTGCCAAGCGCCGTCGAGATCCTGGAATCGCAGGCGCAGGCGCGCGGCGCGCTGCACCGTCTCGGCGACGCCCGGCATCAGCACGCTGCCCTCGGTCGCGCTCGCGAGATCCGGCGACACGTCCAGGATCTCCGGGTTCACGAAGGTCTCCGCCTCGGCGCCCGGCTCGAGGCGCAGCACCACGAGGCGCTGCAGGCGGCCGATATGCGGGGCCGTGAGCCCCACGGCCTGGGCCGCGTCGAGGGTGTCGCGCACATCCCGGGCCAGGTCGCGCAAAGCCTCGTCGAAGACACGGACCGGCTCCGCCCGCAGGCGCAGGCGCAGGTCCGGGTAGAAGATCAGCGGTTGTACGGCCAAGGATGTTGTCTCCTGATCATCGCGAGGGGCTCATTCAGCCCTGGATTGTGGAAGATCGGCGCGCAGCCACCGATGGCAGCATCTGAACTGCCGGTCGAGGGACGAATGCTTGCGGGCGCGATGCGAGATCCTGGCGTCTCCCGGCCGATCTTCGGAACGATGCCGGCGGCCGCGGGTTGGTCCGCCAACGTTTCGAGGAGAACTCCATGAAGATCCTTCTGGCCGGCGCCCTCGCCGCCGCATCCATCGCCGCGTCCGTCGCCACCACGGTCCCCGCCTCCGCCCAACGCATCGATATCGGCCCCGGCGGCCCGAGCATCGACCTGCGCTCCCGCGGCCAGCGCGAGCGCGATTTCCGCCGCGAGGAGGCCCGCCGCGACCGCGATTACGACCGCCGCTACTACCGCACCGAGCGGTTCGACGACGATCGCCCGCGCCGCTACGAGCGGCGCGGCTACGGCTACTGATTCGCTGGGCCGCCGAACCCGGTCGATCGGGGAGGGGGTCGGTTTGCCGGCCCCCTTCTTGCGTTGCATCATCACGATCGTGTGTTCGATGCATCGCGCGTGAGGATTCCCACGCCCCGCGTGTTCTTCGGCACCGCCGCCCTCTTGTGCAGATCCACCCGGACCGCTAGGGAAACTTTCGCAGAATTATCGGGAGAAAGTGGCAATGAGCCTTCGTGTTTCCAGCAGCTTCGCGGCCCTCGCCCTGGCGATCGGCGTCCTCTCCGCCCCGGCGGCCTACGCCAAGCCGGTGAGCGGCGCCAGCGCGATCAAGATGATCGACACCGACAACGATGCCACGATCGACATGAAGGAAGTCGAGGCGGTCGCCTCCGCGACTTTCGATCGCCTCGAGAAGGATGCCGACGGCACCCTCGACGCCAAGGAGCTCAAGGGCCGCCTCTCCAAGGCCGGCCTGAAGCAGGCCGACCCGGACAGCGACGGCACGGTCGACAAGAAGGAATATCTCGCGGCCGTGGCCGCGCGCTTCAAGGCCGCCGATCCGGACAATGACGGCACCCTCGATGCCAAGGAGCTGCAGAGCCCGGCCGGCAAGGCGCTGCTGGCGCTGATCAAGTAAGTCCGACCGGAAAATCCGGTTCTCGGCGAGGGCCGCTCCCGTGGGACGGGGGCGGCCTTCTCGCGTTTCGCGGGGTCCGCCGGGAGGGCGTGCTCCGGGGCGTCGCTCCGGGCGGGATCAGTATTCCCACTCTGCCCCGACGCCGACCGCCGTGCGGCCGTCGCTGCCCGCCTCGCCCTGGATCTTCACGCGGCGGGTCACGTCGTAGTCGATGGTGGCGGCGGTGTCGGCGGGCTTGGCACCGGCGCGCACGCCGACGCTGAGGCGGTCGCCGATGTAGCGGGAGGCGCCGAGGGCGGGTCCGCCGCTCGCGCCCGTCGAGACGTCGAGGCTGTCGAGGCCGAGCCCCTTGCGGGCCTGCTCGAACACGTCGACGCCGCCCGCGCCGCCGGAGAGCTGCGCCACCCCTTGAGCGAGCTGCAGGGCCTGGAACGGCGAGAGCTTGGCCGCGGCCTTCTTGAAGAGGAGGCGCGAGAGCACCTCGTCCTGCGGCAGGCTCGGATCCGAGGAAAGGGCGAAGGCGGGCTTGTCTGCCGCCCCCGTCACGACGACGCGGGCGGTGACCTCGGCGGCCTTGGTCTCGGCCACGAAATCGAGGTCGGGCGCGGTCAGCTCGCCCCCGAAGGTGAGGCGTCCGCGGGTGAAGTCGAGGCGCTGGCCGACGATGCTGAGGCGCCCGCGGCGCATCTCGAAGGCGCCGACAGCCTTCGGATCGCGCGAGGAGCCCGTGAGCCGCAAGTCCCCGCCGAGCTCCGCGTCGATGCCGCGCCCGCGCACGAAGATCCGGTTGGGGGCGCTGACCGCCACGTCGAGAGTGGCGTCGAAGGGCGCGGCCGGGCGGCCCTTGCGGCGGGCAGACGGCTTGGCAGCCTCCGCCTTCGAGCCGAGCCGAGCCCGCATCTCGGGGGGCGTGTTGACCCGGCGGATGCCGGGGAGCGGCTGCACGGTGGCGGGCAGACGATCCGGCACCGCGACGTCGATCGAGACCACGTCGACCCGGCCCGAGACCCGCGGGGTGCGCGCGAGCGGCCCGGCGATTGCGAGGTCGAGGCTCGCCACCGCCTGCATGAGCGGGCTCGACACCAGCTCCGCCCGGCTGGCGGAGAGGCGGAGCGAGCCGGGAAAGCCCGCCTCGGGCGCCACCGAGACGCGGCCCTCGCCCCGGAGCGTGCCCCCGTTGCGGGTCGCGGCGGTGAGGCGCTCGAGCACGATCGTGTCGCCGCGGCCGGTGGCGCGGCCCTCGATCCCGGTGAGGCGGATCCCCTGGAGCGGATCGTTGAAGCTGCCCCCCGAGAGCGTCGCCGAACCCTCGACCCGGGGGCCGGCGAGGGTGCCGCCCACGCGGGCGTCGAGGGCGACCCGCCCCCCGACCCGCTGGCCGCCCGCGCTGAGGAGCGAGTTGGCGAGCGCCGCCTCCAGCGTGCCCCGCAGGGACAGGTCGAGGGCGCCGCCCGGCTCGGTCGGCAGGGAGCCGGTGATCGCGGCCTCGACGCCGCGCCCGGCCGAGACCCGGGCATCGAGCCCGGCGCGGCCCTCGGCCAGGGTGCCGCTCGCCCGCGCCTCGATCGGCGGCAGGCCCGCCTTGCGGGTCTCCGGCGTGACGAGGCGGGCGAGGCTGAGGCTGTAGCGCCCCTGCGGACGGGCGGCGGGACCGTGCAGTTCCGCCTCGCCGTCGAGGGTGCCGGCGAGCGCGAGGCTCGGGCTCGCGATCCGGGCGAGGGAGAGGGGCAGGGCCCGCAGGGCCAGCCGGAGGTCGAGGTCCCGGCCGACGCGCCCCGAGAGGTCGAGGCGCCCGCTGCCCGCCGCGACCGCGAGATTCTCGATGCGGACCGCGTCGGGCTCGACGATGAGGGAGGCGGGACCCGCCAGAGCCAGCCGGTCGGTGCCGCGCGCGGCCACGAGACGGGCGAGGTCGAGGCGCGGGTGCTCGGCGGCGACGAGCCGGGCGGCGCCGTCGAGGTCGAAGCCGCGGGCCTTGGCCCTCAGGGTCAGGTCGCTCGCCGCCGGGCCGCCCGTGGCGGCGAGGCGCAGGGTGTCCAGGGTCTCCGCGCCCGCCACGAGCCGGTCCGCCTCGAGCCGGCCGTCGAGGACGGGACGGCCGAGGAGGTCGCGGCCCTTCAGGTCCGTGTCGAGGCGGGCGAGGCCGAGGGCGCCGGCCTTCAGCGAGGCGGCGGTGGCGCGCAGGGCCGCGTCCTGGCGCCCGCCGTCCCGGGCGAGCGTCAGGCTCGCCTCGAGGCTGCCGGCGAGCGGGGTGAGGGCGAGGGCCGAGAGATCGTCGAGATTGCCCGCCCGCGCGGTGAGCGCGCCCTCCGCGAGCCAGGTCGCGGCGTCGAGGGCGGCCCGTCCCTCGACCGCGACGGAGCCGAGCCGGAAGGCGAGGTGCGCGAGCGACCATGCCTGCGGGGCGGGCCGGCCGAACCGGGCCTCGCCGGTGAGCGCCTTGCCGGCGACCTCGCCCGAGAGGCGGACAGTCCCGTCGAGCGCCCCCGTCAGGTCCGCGAGCACCGCTTCCGCGCGCAGGTTGCGCAGCGGGCGCCCCTGCGCCGACGCCTCGGGCGCGGCGAGGCTCGCCGCGAGGTTCGGCGTCTCCAGGCTGCCGGTCAGCTGCCCGTCGAGCCGGGCGGCGCCCGCGAGCCTGGGGTCGAGGGCCGCGAGGTCGGGGAGGTCGAGCCCGAGGCGGGCATCGGCGATGCGGGCGGTGGCGCGCCCGTCGAGCCGGGCGGCGAGGGCCGCCCCGTCGAGACGCAGGCCCGTGAAGGCGTAGCCGTCGTAGACTTGGTCGACGCGCCCCGCGAGGCGGGGACGGGGCCCGAACAGACGGTCGAGGGCGGGCTCGCCGAGGATCAGGTTCTCGGCGGCCAGCGAGAGATCGGCACCGATCCGGCGCCGGGCCGGATCGCCACTCAGGGTGGCATCGGCCACGAGGCTCCCCGTGAGGGGCCGGCCCGCGAGCCCGGAGAAGGCGGAGATGTCGGGGAAGCGCGCCTCGGCCCGGCCGGTGAGCGTGTTCTGGCCGATCCGGCCCGCATAGGTGGCCCGCAGGGCCGGCCCGTCGAGGCGCAGCGTCTCGACGCTCACCGTGGCGTCGGGTTCGAGGTGGCCGCGCAGGCTCAAGGAGGCCGCGCCGCCGATCGCCCGCCGCAGGGCCGGCTCGGCGGGCTCGAGCCCCTCGACACGGGCATCGGCCGCCAGAGCGAAGCGGGCGGTCCTGAGGTCGGCGCCCTCGGGGACGGCGCGCAGGCTCGCCTCGACGCGGGCCAGCGCGCTGTCCCGGGTGCGCAGGCCGGCCGCCTTCAGCGATCCCTCGATGCGGGGGCGGGCGAGGGGGCCTCTCAGGCTCGCATCGAAGACGAGGGATTCGAGTTCCGCCGCGCCCGCCCGGGTGAGGCCGCCCTCATTCGGCACGGCGCGGGCGGAGAGGGTGAGATCGGCCTCGCGGGCGGCGCTCAGGGTACCGCGTGCGTCGAGGCGGGCGGTGCGGGAGGTCAGTTCCAGGCGGTCGAGGCTCAGCGCTCCGCCATCGGCGAGCCGCAGCCCACCCTCGAGCCTCGTCGTGCCCGCGAACACCGCGGCGGCGGGGCCGGGGAGCAGGCCCTCGATGCGCGAGGCGAGGTCGAGGCTGAGGCGGCGCTCGGCGCCGGTGCGGGCGATGCGGGCCGTGCCCTTCGCGCCGACGCTCTCGCCGGCGTCGAGGTCGAGCCGCGCGTTCCAGGCGTCGAGGCTGCCGCGCCCGTCGAGGTCGAGCCGGATCGGCGCCTCGCCCGGCACGCCGAGTCCCTTCGAGAGCAGGCCGCCGGCGGCCTCGGTGAGCGAGGCCGTGACGTCGAGCCGCTCGCCCTTCGGCACGAACAGGAGCCGGGCGGCGAAGGCGCCCGGCGCGTCGAGGCGGCGGATGGCGAGATCGAGGTCGAGCCCCTCCGCCGGGGCGCCGAGCTTCGCCTTGCCGGCGGCCGAGAGCCGGGCGGACTGGCCGGCGATGGGCTCGCCGAGGACGAGCTCCGTCAGCTTGAAGCCCTTGATCTCGACCTTGACGGGCAGGTCGGGCAGCAGCGAGCCGTCGGGCTCCGGCGTTGCCGAGGCGGGGGCGGGGAGCGGCCGGCGCAGCACCTCCAGGCGCCCGACCTCGAGGCTGTCGACCTCGAGCCTCCCCGACAGGAGGGCGACGCGCCGCCAGACGATGCGGGCCCGGTCGAGCCGCAGCCAGACCCCGTCGCGGTCGCTGATCGCGACGTCGCGGATGACGGCGTCGGAGGAGAGCGCCCCGTCGACGCCGCCGATCGCGACGCGGGAGGAGGGGGTCGAGAGCGCCCGCGACAGAAGCCCGCCGAGCACCGTCTTCTCGCCTTCCTCCGCGGCCCGCCCGAGCCCGGCCGCGGCGATGACGAGGAGGCAGAGGGCGAGGGCCAGAACGCGGGCCGCCTCTCCCGAACGAGAGAGGGGGCCGGTCGCGGCTCTCATGCGGCGGAGCATTGTCCGCATCAGAACGCCTGCCCCAGGCTGATGTACAGGGCGGCCGGCGGGTTGCGGTCGCCCTTGATGCGGTCGAGGGGGAAGGCGAGGTCGACGCGGATGGGGCCGATGCCCGTGTAGTAGCGCAGGCCGATGCCGGCCGCGGTGCGGATGCGCTCGTCGAAATCGGGCAAGCTGCCGGCATAGGCCGTGCCCGCATCGAGGAAGGGCACGATGCCGATCGTGTCGGTGACCTTGATGCGGGCCTCCAGCGACGCCTCCAGGAGGCTGCGCCCGCCCACCGGCAGGCCGAAGGGGCCGCGGGGGCCGAGCGTCCGGTAGGCGTAGCCGCGCACCGAGCCGCCGCCGCCCGCGAAGAAGCGGATATTGGCCGGGATCTCGTCGAGCCGCGCGCCCGAGATCGAGCCGAAGCCGAGGCGGGCCGCGAGCACCGTGTTCGCCTCGTCGTCGAGGGCGAGATAGGCCGAGCCCTGCGCCTTCGCGACGAAGATGCCCGGATCCGAGCCGAGGAAGCTCGGGTAGGGGGTGGCCGAGGCCGTGACCCGGAACCCCTCGGTCGGGTCGAGCAGATTGTCGGTCGAGTCGTAGGAGACGGAGACGGGCAGTCCGACGAGGCGATAGTCGATCGTGCCGAGCGCGTCCTGCGAGCGGCCGACCTGCCCGTCGAGACCGACCTGCGCGAAGGCCGTGTCGGAGAAGCGGTAGCGCAGGCCCAGCGTGCCGCCGGCCGCGTCGACGACGTAGCTCTGCTGCGCCTCCCGTCCCCCGAACAGGTTGGCGACGAGGTCGGTGCGGGTGCCCCAGAGGGCGGGCTTCACGAGAGTGGCCGAGAGGCGGCCGCCGAGACCGTTCGAGTCGATCCCGGCGAGCTTGCGCTGGCGGGCGTAGAGGTCGTTGCCGAGATAGTTGATGTCGGCGTCGATCCGCAGCGTCTCGCCCCCGCCGAACAGGTTGCGGTTGGCGTAATAGGCGCGCAGGCCCGGGCCGTCGACGGTGGAGTAGCGGGCGGACACGCCGATCAGGTTGCGCTCGCGCTCCGTCACCTCGACGAAGACGGGCAGGTTGCCCTGCGCGTCGAGGCGCTCGCCCTCGCGCACCCGCACGGACCCGAGGCCCTCGACCTTGGCGACCGAGCGGCGCATGTCGGCGAGCGCCTTCGGGGAATACGGGTCGCCCGGCTCCGCGTAGACGAAGGAGCGCACCACCGCCGGGTCGATCTCCTCCGTCCCGCCGACCGCCACCTCGCCGAGGCGGGCGAGCGGGCCGGGATCGAGCGTGAAGGTCACGTCCATGACGTGGGCCGCGTCGTCTACCACCGGATCGCGGGAGATCACCTTGGCGAAGGGGTGGCCAAGGGAGCGGAAGCGGTCGACGAGGCGGGCCTCGCGGGCGAGAACGGTGGCGGAGCGGGCCGGCACCTCCGCGTCGACGCGGGTGAAACGCTCCGGCAGCAGCGCCTCGGGGAAGGGCGCCCCGCGCGGGTCCCGCACGGTGACCGAGCGCAGCGTGTAGAGGGGGCCCGTGTCGACCGCGACCTTGACCGGCACCAGCGACCGGCCGCGCCCGGCCTCGGCGGCCCGGGCAGCGGCGGCGACGGCGGATTCGGAGCCGATCGCCACGCCGTCGACGCGGATCGCGACCCGGCCCGCGTAGTAGCCGTAGCCGGACAAGGCCTCGGGCAGGCGGCGCAGATCGGCTTCCGCCCGGCGCACGAGGCCCTCGCCGTCCGGGGGCGGCTCCCGGCGCAGGCGGTGCAGGGCGGAGGTGTCCTGCAGGGCCTTGAGGAGATCGTCGTCGTCCGTGCCGGCGATGCGCAGGCCGTAGGGCAGGGCGGTCGCGCTCGGGGCGAGGGGCTCCTCCTCGGAGCCGAACAGGCCGAACGGGTCGAAGGCCGCGGCGGGCGGGGCGGCGGCGAGAAGGAGCCCGGCGGCGAGCCAGAACCCGTGCAGGCTCGACGATGCGGACGAACGGCCCCGCTTCGGGGTCACAGGAACCACGCGCCGACGCGTCTCCCTCAGGCCCGTTCGCGAGGTGCGAAGGCCGGAGAAGCCTGCCGGAGATTCGTGAAGGCGCCGGTCCGCGTCATCTCAAAGCCCCCGCTCTGACGCCTGTGCGCGGAGGGCGGGGCAGCCGGGTGGTTCCCGTATCCGGCCCCTGGAGGAGCCGTGCCCGCGCTGCCGCGCTCGATGGGCACGAGCCTAGCGGCCGGCTCCCGGTGGCGCAACCTGTGGGCCCGGGACGCATGGCATCACGGGTGCGTGAGGCTCCTCCGCGGACCCGGCGGCGAGGCCGAGCCTCGGCGCCCGGGTCCGCGTGCGCCGCGGCACAGGAGGGCCGCGGGCGGTCTTGCCGCGATGGGCCCCTCTTCCTATCTCCGGGACCGTGCCGGCCCGCCCCCCCGGGCGCCGCGGCCGGTCCCGATCCCTGCCAGCAGCCGGCCCGTCATCGTCCACGCGGACGATGGCCGTCGGCAACCCATCGCCCGGGTGCGGCATTTAGGAGACCGTCGCCGAACTTTTCGCGAGGGAGGCGGCTCTGACATCCGGAGAGACCTGCCATGCGGGGAACTTCGGTTGCGTCCAACCGGATGCTGAGGCATTGGCTGTCGCGTCTCGACAGGTCTGCTCGGGACCTGAAGCCGGCGGCACCGATCGTGCCGACCGCGCCGGCGGCGGATACCGCCGATACCAGAACGAGACACCGCACGAGAAAGGTCAGATGAGCGCATTCGACTACAGGAATTTCGACGATCGCCGCCAGAACTCGCAGAATGCCAAGGCGGCTCTATTGGCCAAGTTCAAGGCCCGCCCCCCGGCCGATGACCCGGAGATGATCGCCAAGGCGCAGGCGCGCGCCGAGGTCGCCCGCGCCCGCGAGGAGCGCATCCGGGAGCGCGAGGCGGCTCGCATCGCCGCCGAGAAGAAGGCGGCCGAGGAGAAGCGGGCCCGCGAGGAGGCGGAACTCGCCGCCCAGATCGCCCGCGAGGAGGCCGAGGCCGCCGCGACGCAGGCGCGCAAGGCGGCTGATCTCGCGGCCCAGAAGGCCCTGCGCGATGCTCGCTACGCCGCCCGCAAGGCCAAGGTGAAGACGCGCCGCTGAGGCGCGGGGCCCGTGCCGCCGCGGCACCGGCCGAACAGACCCACCCCGAACGCATCGATGTCCCGTGCCGGCCGTGAGCCGGCACGGGCCTGTTCCTCGACGGGACGCGCCCTTTTCCGCGTGCCCGCGTTGACGCATGCGCGGAAGGGGGCCGAGACTGCGACCGCGGTCGCGATCGGCCGCCGGAGGAATCGGGCCATGACGAGCGTCGATGTCGAGATGGTGAAGTGCGCCTGCCCCGATTGCGTCTGCGTGATCGCGGTGGGTCAGGCGATCACCCGCGACGGCAGGGCCTTCTGCTGCGACGCGTGCGCGGAGGGCCATGCCGACCACCAGGGCTGCGGCCACGCCGGCTGCGCCTGCCACGGGTGAGGCGCAGGCGGGCCTGAGGGCTCGGCGCCGGATTTCAGAACCGGGCCGTCAGGAACAGGCGGACGCTGCGCCCGGGCAGGAGGATCTCGTCCTTCTTGAACGAGGCCGAGTTGCGGATGCGGTCGTCGAGGAGGTTGCGGCCCTGCAGGCCGACGGTGATCTCGCTCGCGCCGAACACAGCCGGATCGAGCGGGGCGGTGCGGCTGATCTCGGCCCTCAAGTCGTTCCAGCCGGGCGTCACCGTCTCCAGCGGCGCCACCTCCGTATGCGCGAAGGCGTGGAGCAGGTTGAGGCGGGCGAGCCACCCGTCCGCCCGCAGGAACAGGCCGCCGCCGACCCGGTGGGGCGGGATGCGCGGCACGAAGGTGCCGTCGTCGAACTGGGCCCGGACGAAGTCGTACTGCGCCTCGATGCCGGCGAAGCCGTCGCCGACGGGCAGGAGATCGAGCTGCGCGCCGATCTCGGCGCCCGTGAAGGTGGCGTTGCGCTGGGAGTAGACGACCTGCTGCAACGCGTCGTCGCTGCCGCAGGAGGCGAAATCGTCCCCGCAGCGGATGCCGGTGGCGCGCTTGTAGATGAAGCCCGTGTAGCGGGTGACGTAGCCCGTCGCGTCGAGGCGCAGGGGGCCGATCCCCCGCCGGATGCTCGCCTCGATCGTGCGGGCGCGCTCGAGCTTCAGGTTCGGATCGCCGATCTCGAAGGTCTCGGTCGCGTCGTGGGCACCCCGCGAGTAGAGCTCGAAGGCGGTCGGCGCCCGCTCGACATACGACCCGTTGAGACTCGCCACGAAGCCGAAGGGCAGTTCCTGCAGGGCGCCGAAGGAGGCGCTCTTGGGGGCGAAGCGGCGGCGCAGCGCCTCCGAGACCGGGTCCTCGCCGGGCACGGGCAGGAAATCGGCCGGGAACAGGGTGGCGGTGCCGGCGGCGCGCGCCGCCTCCGCCCGGCCCGCCGCCTGCAGGCGCAGGCCGTTGCCGAGCGCCAGCTCCTCGAACAGGTAGACCGCGTTGCTGCGCGAATCCGTCGGTGCCAGCAAGGTGCCGGCCTCGCCCGCCGTGCCGATCTCGCGCCGCCCCGTCTGGAAGCCGAGGGCGCCGGTCAGCGGGCCGAGGCCCGTGACCACCGGCACGTGCTGCAATTCGAGGCGCCCCTCCGCCTCGCGGTTCTTGAAGGTCGCCCGCACCGCGTCGATCCCGTCCCCGGAGAGGCCGCTCTCGTCGTGCCGGTAGACCGACCCGCCCGCCCAGAACCGGATCACCTCGAACGGGCCCTCGGCCGGCCGGTACTCGCCGCGGGCGAGCAGCCGGTCCTGGCGCGGATCGAGGCGGGTGCGGCTCTCCGCGGCCTCGCCGCCGGGGATCTGGTAGAGCGCGTCGTAATGGCTGAACGAGACCCCGACGAAGCCGCGCTCGAACACCCGCGAGAGGCCGACCGCGCCCCCTTGCGATTCGTTGGCGGAGTTCGCCTGGATGCCCGCGGGCGTCCGGTAGCTGTCGGCCGCCGTGCGGAACCCGTCGGCGTGGAAGGCGACGCCGTCGGCCCCGGCATCGACGGTGGCGGCGGCGAGCCGCCCGTTGTCGACGGAGGAGTAGCCCGTCGTGACCTGCCCCGCATAGCCGCCTGCCGGGATGAAGCTCGGCACGCGGTTGTTCTCGGCGCTGACCACGCCGCCGATCGCCTGGCTGCCGTAGCGCAGCGTCGCGGGGCCGCGGATCACCTCGATGCGGTTGGCGACCAGCGGATTGATCGGCACCCCGTGGTCCTCGCCGAGTTCGGAGACGTCCTGGATGCCGACGCCGTTCTCCTGGATGCGCACCCGGGCATTGTCGAGGCCGCGCACGATCGGCCGGCTCGCGGCCCCCGGCGCGTAGGTCGAGGCCGAGATGCCGGGCCGCTCGGCCAGCGCGTCGCCCAGCGTGCGCGGCTGGTCGCGCAGGATCTGGTCGCGCGTCACCACGGTCACGGGCGAGAAGGTGTCCGTGACGACGGGCAGCAGGCCGGAGGGCGGGGCGGGGGCAGCCGCGGGGGCCTCCGCGGGGGCCGCTCGGCCCTGGACGGGGCTCACCGATGTGACGGTCAGTTCGGGCAGGGTGGCCGCGGCCTGCTGCGCGGCGGCCGGAGCCACCGGGAGCGACAGGGCGGCCAGGGCTAGGGACGCCAGCGGCAGGCCCGCAAGGGACGGGCATGCGAGAGACCGGCACGCAACGGACCGGCCTGCAAGGCGCAGGGACGCGCGCGCCGCTCTCGCCCGCCGGGATTCCCACAGGTGTCGGTCCGGCCGGGTCCGCATCACGCCTCCACAACGTTATATTGTTTCATCACGTGTGGGGACGGGAAGCGCAAGGGGCTTCCGGCCTGCCGGGTTACGGCGGCTCGATGCGTGGCCCGGACGCATCACTCCGCCCCGGCAGCCCATCCGGCCGCGCCGCGTCCGGGCGGCACGCGTTCAGGTCGGTCAAGATTGCGGCTTGGTTCCGATCGGCCCGGTCAGGCACATCTCACTTATTCCGGAGCCGTCCGTTTCGTAAAAATCAGTCCGCATTCGTACGTTCTGTCGACGGAGATTCCGACGAACTGCAACGTTTGCGCGCCGGGTCCTGCATCGAGGCTCGAGACTTCGAAACAAAATTGCTCATCCGTCCTCGGTTCGGTTTGAAAAACGCAGGTTTATTGCTAACATCCGATCGTTTCGCTTGGGGTGCGAGCCGCATCCCGGCGTCGGAGCGCCCTCGGCGGCCACGCTGCCGGCACCTCGGGGAGGAACTCCCGAGGGCAGCATCGGGGAGGGGAGCCTCGGCGGGAGGTTCGGTTCGGGAACATGAACACAGGCGCGCTGCCGGGGGCCACGCGCCGCAGGATCGCTCCTCGACGCGGACAGCACGCGCTCGGTCGCGGAGGGGCGGCCAGGGAGTCGCTGATGGACACGCTGCCGCGCTACGCGGTTTCGCCCCCTCGTCCCGGAACGTCGGCGCTCGGCGCCCGACGCGCCGGCCCCGACGGCCCTCCCGAGACGCCCGGCGGCCTTCTCGCGCGCAAGCTCGGGAATTTCGTGGATCTCTCGGACCAAGAGCGCGAGGTTCTGGACGACCTCGTGCGCCAGAACCGCCAGTACGGCCCGCGGGAGCACCTGAGCCTGGAGAACGGGCATTCCCGCTCGGTGAACCTGATGCTGGAGGGCAGCGCCTGCCGCTACAAGATCCTGCCGGACGGGCGGCGCCAGATCCTGACCCTGTTCATCCCGGGCGACCTGTGCGGGCGCTGCCTGCCCGACCTCGACCTCGGGGACGAGTCGGTGGTGACGCTGACGGCGGCCACCGTGGCCGTGATCCCGCGCCAGGCCTTCGTGCCGATCGTCGAATCCTACCCGCGGATTGCCCGGGCTCTCGCCTGGAACGCCCTCGTGGAGGAGGGGGTCCACCGGGAATGGATCGTCAACATCGGCCAGCGCACGGGCTACGAGCGCATCGCCCACCTGTTCTGCGAGCTGTTCCACCGCCTCTCCGCGGTCGGCCTGACCCAGGGGCTGCGCTGCGAGCTGCCGCTGACCCAGGGGGAACTCGCCGACGCCCTCGGCCTCTCGGCGGTCCACATCAACCGCACGGTGCAGCAGCTGCGCAGCGACGGGCTGATCTGCCTGCGCGGGCGCGAGCTCACCATCCTCGATTTCCCGGCCCTCCAGAGCGCGGCGATGTTCGACGGCCAGTACCTGCACCTGTCCCAGGTCGCGCGCCGGATCGAGACCGCGGCGCGGTCCTACCCGGATCTCTGATCCCCCCGCCCGGTCGAGGCGCGGCGGCCTCGTCCGAGCCCCGCGGCAGCGGTACGAAGGCGTCCGTACCGGCGCGACTTAACTTTCTTGAATGCCGCGGCGGCGGGCCGCCCGGCTAAGTAGGGTGCCCGGCGGGAGGGGCCCGACCCGGGGTTCCGCACGCGGGCCTCGTCCGGCGCCGCCGCCGCGAGGAGGGCAGCTCACGCGATGGACGCGGTCTTGCCCCAGATCCCCTTCGATCCCGCGCGGGACACCCCCGCGCCGACGGTCCGCAACCGCCTGCTGCGGGTGCTCCCGCCCGAGGACCTCGCCCTGCTGCGGGGCCGGGCCGAGACGGTCTCCGTCGAGGCCGGGGCGCGCCTGGCCAACGCCAACGCCCCGATGGGCGACGCCTTCTTCCCGGAGAGCGGCCTCGCCTCCGTCAGCCTCGCCACCGTCGAGGGCAGCCGGCTGGAGGTCGGCATCACCGGCCGCGAGGGCATGGTGAGCCCCGCCTTCGTGCTCGGCGTCGAGCGCACGCCCTTCGAGACCGAGGTGCGGATCGGGGGGCAGGCCCTGCGGGTCGGCGCGGAGGCCCTGCGCGAGGCGATGGCGCGGAGCGAGACGCTGCGCCGCCTGCTGATGCGCTATGTGCAGGTCGTCACCCTGTGGACCAGCCAGACCGCCCTCTCGAACCGGCGCCACAAGACCGAGGAGCGCCTCGCGCGCTGGCTCCTCCTCGTGCACGACCGCATCGACGGGGACGAGCTCACCCTCACCCACGAGACCCTCTCGACCATGCTCGGCGTGCACAGGCCCGGGGTGACGGTGGCCGTGCACGAGCTCGAGAGCGGGGGGATGATCGCGACGAAGCGCGGCCTCATCACGATCCTCGACCGCGACAAGCTCGTGCGGGTCGCCGGCACCAGCTACGGCTTCGCGGAGGCCGAGTACGAGCGGCTGATCGGCCCCCTGCGCGGCCCGGCCTGAGCCCCCGCATCCCGGCCGCCCCCTGCGCGATCGCAGGCAGTTCTTTACCGATCCGCAATAGCGTCGCGCCACCATAGGTTACCGGTCCCGACGGGGCCGGTGGGGGAGCGCCATGTTTCCAGTTGCGCCCGGCGAGGCGGATCGCGTGCAGGCCCTGCACGCCCTCAAGATCCTGGACACCGCACCCGAGGCGCATTTCGACGCGATCTGCCGCACCGCGGCCGCCCTGTTCGGCGCGCCGGTCGCCCTCGTCTCCCTCGTGTCCGAGGACCGGCAATGGTTCAAGGCGCGCTGCGGCCTCGGCATCGACGGCACCGCGCGCGACGTCGCCTTCTGCAGCTACGCCATCCTCTCGCAGGAGGCCTTCGTGGTCGAGGACGCGACCCGGGATCCGCGCTTCCGCGAGAGCCCCCTCGTGACCGAGCACGGCGTGCGCTTCTACGCCGGCGCGCCGCTGATCCTCGGCCCCGGGCTGCATGTCGGCTCCTTCTGCGTGATGGACGTCGTCCCGCGGACGTTCCGGCCCGAGGAGACCCGCCAGCTCCAAGACCTCGCCGCCGTCGTCGTCGCGCAGCTGCGCCTGCACCGGGCGGAGCAGGACCTGCGCGAGCGGGAGGAGCGCCTGCGCCTCGCCCTGCGGGCCGGGCGGATGGTGGCCTGGGAGCGCGACCTGCGCACGGGCCACGCCACGCGCTCGGACAACGCGCAGGAACTCCTCGGCATCGGCTCGGGGCCGATCTCCCTGATCCTGGACCGGGTGCATGCGGAGGACCGCCCCCATGTCGAGCGCTTCAGCGCCTATGGCGGCACCCTCGACGCGGTGGAGTTCCGCTACCGCACGCCGGAGGGGCGCCAGCTCTGGCTCTGCATGCGCGCCGAGCAGACCGAGCCCGACAGAATCGTCGGCATCACCTTCGACATCACCGACCGGAAGCTCTCGGAGGCGCGCCTCTGGCGGGCGGCCAACCACGACCCGCTGACCGGCCTCCCGAACCGCGCCCTGTTCCAGGAGCGGTTCCGCGACGCGCTCGCGCAGGCCGAGGAGACGGGCGCGCGGGTCGGCCTGATCCTCATCGACATCGACGATTTCAAGGACGTGAACGACACCCTCGGCCACGACGCGGGCGACGCGCTGCTGACCGAGATGGCCGTGCGCCTGACGGAGATGGCGCGGCCGGGCGACACGGTGGCGCGCCTCGGCGGCGACGAGTTCGCCGTGATCCTGGCCGGGTCGCCGCGGCTTGAGGCGGCCGCCGTGTTCGCGGGCAATCTCCTGGAGCGGCTGCGCCAGCCCTTCGCCTACCGCGGCCGGCCGCTCGCCACCAAGGCGAGCATGGGGCTGGCGTGCTTTCCCGACCACCACCGGCTCCCCGACGAGCTGATGAAGGACGCCGACATCGCCCTCTACCGGGCGAAGGCCTCCGGCCGGAACCGGGTGACGCTCTACGCCCCCGAGATGCGGGCGCTGACCGAGAAGCGGGTCGCGGTCTCCGGCCAGATGCAGGAGGCGCTCCTCGGCGGCCAGATCGTGCCCTTCTACCAGCCCAAGGTCTGCCTCGCGACGGGGCGCATCGTCGGCTTCGAGGCGCTCGCGCGCTGGCTGCACCCGGTCGAGGGCGTGCTGGCGCCGGGCTATTTCGGCTCCGCCTTCGAGGACCCGGAACTCGCCCATGCCATCGGCAGCCGCATCGTCGCCCGGGTCGCCGCCGACATGCGGGCGTGGCGCGCCCGCGGGCTCGATTTCGGCCGGGTCGCGGTGAACGTGTCCTCCGCGGAGTTCCACCGGCCCGACCTCGCCGAGGCGACCCTCGCCGCGCTGCAGGCGCAGGACGTGCCGCCGACCTGCCTGGAGATCGAGGTGACCGAGACCGTGTTCCTCGGGCGCGGCTCCGATTTCGTCTCCGGCATCCTGCGGCGCTTCCACGAGAGCGGCGTCACCCTGGCGCTCGACGATTTCGGGACGGGCTACGCCTCGCTCACCCATCTCAAGCAATTCCCGGTCGACCACATCAAGATCGACCAGAGCTTCGTGCGGGGCCTGGAGCAGGACGGGGACGACGCCGCCATCGTGGCGGCCGTGATCGGCCTCGGCCGCGCCCTCGACACCCGGGTGACCGCCGAGGGCGTCGAGAGCCAGGGCCAGGTCCGGCGCCTGCGCGCGATGGGGTGCGGCTTCGCGCAAGGCTACCTCTACGCCAAGCCCATGGCGGGCTCGCGGGTGCCCTGGCTGATCGGCAACTGGCCGGCGATCGCCGCCGGGCTCGCGGAGGAGGCCCAGGCTACGGCACCGCCCGCTCCCGCGCCTGCGCGGGCCGCGGGCTGAGGCGCCGCGGGCCGGAGGGGGCGAGACCATGCGGACCTACGATGTCGCGGTGGCGGGCGCGAGCGTGGCCGGCTGCAGCGCCGCGATCCTCCTCGCCCGGCAGGGCTTGAGCGTGGCGCTCCTGGAGCGCAGCCCGGATCCGGGGGCCTACAAGAAGCTCTGCACCCACTACATCCAGTCGAGCGCGCTGCCCGTCATCGAGCGCCTCGGCCTCGCCCCGCTCCTGGAGGAGGCGGGGGCCGTGCGCAACGCCATCGACGTGCGGACCCGTTGGGGCTGGGTGCGGGAACCCGCGGCCGAGGCCGGCCGGCCGGCCCACGGCTACAACGTGCGGCGCGCGACCCTCGACCCGCTGCTGCGCGGGCTCGCGGCCCGCACACCCGGGATCGATCTCCGGCCCGGCCACACCGTGACGGGGCTCCTGGGCGAGCGCGGCCGCGTCGGCGGCCTGAGGGCGCAGGATGCGTCCGGCGCCGCGGTGGATTTCGCGGCGCGCCTCGTGGTGGGGGCGGACGGCCGCTTCTCCCGCGTCGCGGAGCTTGCCGGAATCGAGGGCCGGGCGTCGCCGAACGGGCGCTTCTTCTATCTCGCGCCCTATCGCGGGCTCACGCCGCCGGACGGGCGCTCGCGCATGTGGTTCCTCGAACCCGACATCGCCTACACCTTCCCGAATGACGACGGGATCACCGTGGTCGCCGTCGCCCCCGCCAAGGCGCGGCTCGAGACCTTCAAGGCCGACCGGGAGGGCGCCTTCGCGCGCTTCGTGCGCGCCCTTCCCGACGGCCCGGACCTCGACCGGGCGGTGCGCGCCGGCCCGATGATGGGCTTCGTGGACTGGCCGAACCTCGCGCGGGCGCCCGTGCAGGCCGGCCTCGCCCTCGTCGGCGACGCGGCCCTCTCGGTCGACCCCGTCTGGGGAACGGGCTGCGCCTTCGCCTTCCGCTCCGCCGACTGGCTCGCCGAGCAGGCGGGCCCTGCCCTTGCCGGGGCGGGTGGGGCGGCCGCGCTCCGGGCCGGCCTCGGCGCCTATGCGCGCCGCCACCGGGCGGAACTCGCCGGCCACGCCCTCCACATCCGCGACTTCGCCGCCGGGCGCCCCTGGCGCTGGCCCGAGCGGCTGCTGTTCTCGGCGGCCGCCCTCGACGAGAGCTGCGCGCGGGATCTCTTCGCCTACGCGGCGCGCAACATCGGGCTGGCCCGGTTCGCCGCGCCGCCGGCCCTGCTGCGGGCCGTCCGGGTCAACCTCGCGCACCGGCTGCGCCAGGGCGGCCCCCGCCGGAGGGCCGGCGCGCCGGCTCTCCCGTGAGGGGGGCCGCTCAGGCCGCCCGCGCGGCCTCGCCCGAGGTGGGGAAGCGCTGCAGCAGCACCCGCCGGCCGGTGAGGTCGTGCACGGTGACGCGCCATTCCGCCCAGTCGGCCCGGCGGCCGAGGCTGCGCATCACCCCGTCCGCGACCCGGCGCGCCCGCGCCCCGAGGGCGTCGGGACGGCGCACCACCACCCCGCGCGCGTCGAAGACGCATTCCGTTCCGTTCGTGCAGTGAAAGCGGTAGCGCGCCATCTCAACCCGTCTCCTTCGCCCTCGCGCCTCGATGTTAATGTTCTAGTTATGTTCTCATCGAAGGCGAGGGCCGCGAGCCTGTGCGAAGTGACGCAGCGCCGGGGCGGAGCCACGACGGGGGGATGGCTCCGGAGGCCCGGCCTCCGTGCCCGACGCGGTGGGCGTGCCGAGATTTCGGCCGATTGTCGGTCTAGCCCGGTTCGTGCATCGCCCCCCGCGCGACCCGATCCGTCACGAACCCCGAATCCAGGCCCGAGAACCATGCTGCGTGCGACCCTCGTCTCTCTCCTGCTCTGCGGCGCGGCCCTGCTCCCGGCCGCCGCGCCGGCGGCCGAGGCGCCGGCCGGCCAGGCCGCCGGCGGCCCGGCCATCAGCGGGCAGGCGACCGTCATCGACGGCGACACGATCGAGGTGCGCGGAACCCGCATCCGCCTCTATGGGATCGACGCGCCGGAGGCGGCGCAGACCTGCGAGACCAGCGCCGGCCGCAGCTACACCTGCGGGCGCCTCGCCGCCCACGCCCTCGCCGAGCGGATCGGCTCCGCGACGGTGACCTGCGAGCCCCACAGGGAGGCGGGCGGCCGCAAGGCTTCCGTCTGCCGGCTGGGGCAGGAGGATCTCAGCGCCTGGATGGCCGCGCACGGCTATGCCCTGGCCGACCGGCGCCAATCCGCGGCCTATGCGGGCGCCGAGAGCAAGGCCTGGGCGAAGCGCCGCGGCATCTGGGCCGGCACCTTCGAGGAGCCGGCGGAGTGGCGCCGGGCGCGCCTCTCGGCCGATGCGGCGGCGGGCGTCCGCGCGGAGTGAGGCCGGGCCCGGGCGGAAGGGTGGTCCGCATCCGTCTGGTGCTCGGCGGGTGCCCGTGCCATGGCGGGCCATGCCCTCGCTCCTCAGCCCTCGCTCCTTATGCCCTCGCTCCTCGCCTACGCCGCCGCCGCCCTCGCCGAGATCGCGGGCTGCTTCGCCTTTTGGGCCTGGCTGCGGCTCGGCCGCTCGGCGGCGTGGCTGCTGCCGGGCCTCTGCGCGCTGGCGCTCTTCGCCGTCCTGCTGACGCGCGTCGAGGCGGAGGCGGCGGGCCGCGCCTACGCGGCCTATGGCGGCGTCTACATCGCGGCCTCGATCCTGTGGCTGTGGCTCGCGGAGGGGCATCGGCCCGACCGCTGGGACCTTGCCGGCGGGATCGTCTGCCTCGCGGGCGCGGCGCTGATCCTGCTGGGACCGCGGGGCTAGGGCCATCCTCCGCCGGCGCGCCGCTGCGCGTCCCGCGCCGGCCCCGGCGGGCAGGGCGCGCGTGGCACGGTCCCGTTCAGGCGGCGGCCACGATCCGCTCCCGGCGCCCGGCCGGCGGCCCGGCGGCGCCGAGGAGGGCCATGCCCGCATCCGCGAGCCTCTGCTTCTCGCCCTCGCTGAGTTCACCGAACAGGTCGTCGAGGGCGGCGAGCCAGTCGGCCCGCGTGGGATCGGGGGTCTGCCCGAGGAGGAAGAGCAGGACATCGACGAGCCGTGCCCGCATCGGGCGCGGATCGGGCTCCGGCTGCCCCGTGCCGGCGGGGCCGGATTCGGGCCGGGATCCAGGCCAGGATCCGCGCCGGGGCGGAGGCTCGTCGTGGGGCGCCCGGTCGGCGGGCGGGATTGGGGCGGGAACCCGGATCGCGCGCAAGCGCGCGAGACAGGCCCTCCCCACGGCGCGCATCCTCGGAATCATGCCCCCACCCCGCCCCCGGGCGCTCGCCCCGGTCCCGCGCGGGACCGGGGACGCGCTCCGTCCCCGCGCCTCGGCCGCCCGAAGGGTCCGAAGGCCGCAATGTGGGAAAGGCTACGGTCTTTTCCCGAGAGCGTCTGTCCGATCTTGTACCCCGGGAGCGCCCGGCCCCCGCCTTCGCGGGCTCGGTGCGGTCCCGGTCACAGCGGGGCCCGCGCCGGGCCGGAGCGCGCCGGAGCGCCAAGTCCCTGAAAATATGGGCAGACCTTGCGATATATTTGCTCTGGCTGCCGGCCCTTTGATCAGGCCTCCGAGCGGGATGTCTCTATAGTTGCGGGCGATCCGGACCGGAGGCGCAGGATGCGCACGCTTCACCTGCTCGTCATCGCTTCCGGTCTGGCGGCCTGCGCCTTCTGGGCCACGATGCTCACGAAGCCGCCCCGCTCGCAGGCGCGCATGCACGCGCATATCGTCCTGCCACAGCCCGCACCCGCCGCGATTCCCCGCGACCGCTACGACGCCGACGATTTCGACGCGTTCTAGTGGTCCAAATCTGACGCTCCGCACCCATTCGCGAGCGGCTGCTTCGCCCCCTTGCCGACCCTCGGAAGGTCTGCTTTTCGGCCGCTTGGCGGACAAGGAACGACGGCTCGAACGCGTGGAGTTTTCCAGGTCGTCTTATGGATGTTGCCTCAAGGAAACAGACCTTCCATCGAGGGCGCGACGGCGCTTACAAGGATTCGCTCTTCACAAGTGCTCCCGACGGATATTTCAATGAGCCCTCTCGACGACGAAGCTTGGGAGGCGTGGTCTCCCCACGAACTTGGCCAGCGTCTCCGAGAAGCAACCCTCCCCTGGTACGTCGCAGGCGGATGGGCTCTGGACATTTGGCATGGCAAGCAAACACGTGAGCACGAAGACTTAGAGTTTGTTGTTATTCGCAATGATGCAGATCATTTCCGCGCCATTTTACATGAGCTGGAATTTTTTACCGTAAAAGACCGAACCATCGAATATCTTCCCCCGGCCGCTAACCTGCCAAGCGACGTCTGGCAGCTTTGGGGGGGAGACATGCGACAAGGTTGTTGGCGCGTGGACATGATGATGGAGCCAGGGACGCCAGACCTATGGATCTATAAGCGCGATCGGGCAATACAGATGGCACGTTCCGATGCCGTTCGTGTGAGCGAAACGGGCATTCCATACCTCGCGCCAATAAACGTCATGCTTTTCAAAGCCAAGCATTGTAGGAAAAAAGATCAGATTGATTTCAATTTTCTTAGGCCAAAGCTTTCTCTGGAAGAAAAGGAGCAATTAACGACTTGGCTTAACGAATTACATCCTGGCCATGAGTGGATCAAAAAATTGCCAATCAGCTGACATTGGTGAGATCATACATGGTACAGCTAAAAAACAGAATCTGATAACTGCCTTCTTCTATTGATCATCCTCCAGCCCAGATGTGGTAATTGAGCTGGTTTTGTTCGTAGAGTGATGTCTGTTACTGTGTCCGTTGCTGTGCATTGAGTCGAGAAAAATTAGCGATTAGGTCGCGGCGCAGGCGAAACATCCGCTTGAGAACGGTTGGTCAACTTTCGCTTTCCACCCTCAGCGGACCTCGCGAGCGGGGACCAAGTGTCAGATTTCGACCCCTCGCGCGGTCTCCCCATCATCCGCCGGGCGGCCCTCCGGACGGCGCGGCCGGGGTCCGACCGGGCAGGCGGAC
Organism: Methylobacterium sp. BE186; assembly: GCF_031457035.1. Lineage (NCBI taxonomy): Bacteria > Pseudomonadati > Pseudomonadota > Alphaproteobacteria > Hyphomicrobiales > Methylobacteriaceae > Methylobacterium > Methylobacterium sp. BE186. The sequence continues at coordinate 12,759 of NZ_JAVDVV010000035.1, read as the reverse complement.
AGCGTCGCGCCCGTCCGGCAGCGCCGTGTCCCGGCGACGAGGGCCGGGCGCCCGTTGCGGCCGGATCACACCGCCCCTCATTCCGACCGCGCTGCCTTGTCAGCCGAGGGGCCGAAGCGTAGGCGTGAACCGCTAAAACGCTGTAATATCATCAGTTTAGCATCATTATAAATTGTGCTGCCGGGGGCCGGGGGGTCTGCGGTGAACGGGATCGCCTGCGCGCCCGCATGCTTGGGCGCGCGTCTGGAGGCAGGGTCATCATGTCCATTCGTCACGCCCATCCGACCCTGTCGACCCGTCGGCGCCATCGCGCCCTGGCCGGAGCGTCGCTCGCGGTTCTGGCCCTCGTCGGCGGGGGCGCGGCCGCGCAGGAGGCGACCCAGCCGCGGCGGGGCGCCGCCAATCCCACGGCGGCGGGCGCCAGCGCGCAACTCGAGGAGCTGAGCGTCGAGGGGGCCGGCAACGGCCGCGGCGTCGGCCTGCCCGAGGACCCGCGGGGGCCGATCAACGGCTACGTCGCCAACCGCTCGACGGCCGGCACGAAGACGAACACCCCGATCCTGGAGACGCCGCAGGCGATCACCGTGATCGGCCGCCAGCAACTCGACGACCAGAAGCCGGTGAGCCTGCAGGAGGCCCTGCAATACTCCCCCGTGCTCGGCGCGACCTTCGGTTCGGACACCCGCAACGACTGGTTCCTGATCCGCGGCTTCCCGGCCCAGGAGGTCGGCCTGTTCCTCGACGGGCTGCAGCTCTTCGAGACCAACTACGCCACCTGGAAGCTGGAGCCCTTCGGCCTGGAGCGGATCGAGGTCCTGCGCGGCCCCTCCTCGGTCCTCTACGGCGGCACCGGCCCGAGCGGCATCGTCAACGCGGTGAGCAAGCGCCCGCCGCTCGTGCCGCTGCGCTACGTCGAGGCGGGCGTCAACGAGTTCGGCAACGCCTACGGCGCCTTCGACATCGGCGGCCCCGTGGCGACCACCGAGGGCCAGGGCCAGTTCTTCTACCGGGTGGTCGGCCGCGCGCGCGGCGGCGGCACGCAGGTCGACTACACGAACGACGACAGCTTCTACATCGCGCCCTCCCTGACCTGGCGGCCGGACGCCTCGACCTCCTTCACGGTGCTGAGCTCGTTCCGGCACGACGACACGAAGGGCCAGAACTTCCTGCCCTACGTCGGCACGGTGCAGCGCGCGCCCTTCGGCTTCATCTCGACGAGCCGCTTCACGGGCGATCCGGGCATCGACAAGTTCACCCGCGACCAGGCGCTGATCGGCTACGAGTTCGAGCACCGCTTCGACAACGACATCGTGGTCCGCCAGAACGCCCGCTACGGGCAGGTCGACGTCGATTACCGCACCCGCTTCGGCGGCGGCTACGCGACGACGCCCGCGGCGGCCGATCTCAGCCGCTTCAACTTCCTGGCGCAGAACTCGGCGACCCAGGCCGACCTCGACACGCAGGTGATCGCGCCCTTCCGCACCGGCTTCCTCGACCACACGCTGCTCGGCGGCGTCGAGTACCGGCGCTACGACATCAACAACGTGCAGGATTTCGGGTTCGGCCCCTCGCTCAACCTGATCAACCCGGTCTACACGCCGAACGCGCCCTTCACGACCGGCCCGTTCCAGAACAACTTCCTGACCCAGAACCAGGTCGGCCTCTACCTGCAGGACCAGATCAAGTTCGGCCCCTGGACGCTGGTGCTGAGCGGGCGCCACGACTGGGTCAACACCGACAACGACAACCGCCTCGGGCCGAGTGGGAACCGCGACATCAGCGCCTTCAGCGGCCGCGTCGGTCTCATCTACACGAGCGACCTCGGCGTTGCGCCCTACGTCTCCTACGCCCGCAGCTTCAATCCGATCGTCGGCACCAACGGCGTGACGGGCGAGATCCTGCGGCCCGAGACCGGCGAACAGGTCGAGGTCGGCTTCAAGTACCAGCCCATCGGCTTCGACGGCTATGTCGGCGCCGCCGTGTTCGACCTCACCCGGCAGAACGTGCTCACGACGAACCCGGCCAACGTCCTGCAGACCATCCAGAACGGCGAGGTCCGCTCCCGCGGCGTCGAGCTCGAGGCGGTGGCCAACCTGATGCCGGGCCTGCGCCTCGTCGGCGCCTACACCGCCTACCAGTTCCAGATCACGCGGGATGCCGATCCGACGATCATCGGCCGGACACCGGCGGCCACGCCGCAGCAATTCGGCTCGATCTTCCTCGACTACACGATCCAGACCGGGGCGTGGCGGAACTTCGGCTTCGGCGGCGGCGTGCGCGGCGTCGGCGGCTCCTATGCCGATCCGCAGAACCTCTTCAAGGTCTCGCCCTACATCGTCGGCGACGCGGTCATCCACTACGACTGGGAGGGCTGGCGCTTCGCGCTCAACGTCCGGAACATCTCGGACGAGCGCTACGTCTCCACCTGCTCGACGGTCTCGGCCTGCTTCTACGGCGGTCGCCGCCGCATCCTGGCGAGCGTCGGCTACAAGTGGTGAAGGCGCGGGCGGGGAGGGGCCGGCGCCCCTCCCGCAGCCCCCTCCGCAGGACGAAGGCGCCCCTGCCCGAATCCGGTGCGCCGGTCGGCGCGCGCACGAGCTCGGCCGCGCGGAATCGCCGCCGGCGTCGGCAAGGACAGCGGTAAGGCCGCGCGAGCCTCGGCCGGCGCCTCTCTCAGGGCTTCGCCGCCCCTCCGAGCGCGCTCAGCCGGCGCAGGACCGTGCGGATATGGGCCCTCACCCGCTCGCGGCGCGCGGCCGACTCGTCCCGTCCGTCGCTCGTCGAACCGTCAGCCCCGCCCATCATCCCGGCCCCGTCGATACGCGCCGCGCGCGTGCGCCGGCAGCAGGTGTTACGGCTGAAGAGCTTGCCTCTTAATCCGTCTGCGCTCGAGACTGGACTGAAATCATAAAACAGACGCGCAATAAAGGTATATAATCCACTCAATTACGTTAGGATGAAATTAATCTAAACGATTGATAAAACGTCGATGACCCACCTCAGGCTGGCGGATCCGCCGCGAGTGATCGTTGACCGTCAGGGGGAGCGGGACCGTGCTGAAGCGCTTCTACTTCGACCTCGTGTGTCGGGAGCGGGTCATCCCGGACGACACGGGCATCGAGGCGGCCGACCTCGACGAGGCGCTGGAGGAGGCGGAGGCGGCCTTGCAGGAGATGCGCCGGAGCGGGGAGGCGTCCGAGTTCGACGAGGGCTGGAGCCTGCTGATTCGCGACGAGGGCGGCGCGGCCCTGCGGAAGCTGCCGATCCTGATCTACCTCGCCCTCACGCAGCTGATGATGGATGCCGGCGAGGTGTTCGTCTTCTTCACGGAGGCTTGAGCCGGCCCGGGATGCACCGACCGAATTCCTGCGATCGCGCGAAGATGGGCGATAATTTTCATATCGTATCAACCAGTACGGGTGTTTTTACCCTTTGTAAGCCGCAATACCTCGCAAGCATCGTGTGCCTGGCGTGCCCCAATTAGGACGCCTTTAGTGTCTCAATGGCCAAGCTACGATTTCCATCGGAGGGGAAACGCATGGCCGACTACGTGCTTGAGGGTCCGCGCTGGGGCGCGGGCGCGCGGGGAACCAGCGGCGGCACGGTCACCTGGGCGATCGACGCCGCGCTGCCGGCGGCCTTCGCCGGCATCATCCAGTCCGCCTTCGCCACGTGGTCGAGCGTCGCCAATATCAGCTTCCAGCAGGTCTCCTCGACCGCCTCCGCCAGCATCGACCTGACGCAGGGCCTCATCGACGGGATCGGCAACACGCTGGGCTACGCGAACTACGCCTTCTCGGGCCAGCGCATGAGCGCGGCCACCGTCACCTTCGATTCCGCGGAAGGCTGGCACGCCGCGGGCAGCAAGGTCGTCAGCAACCAGGGCGTCGACTTCTTCCTCGTGGCCCTGCACGAGATCGGCCACGCGCTGGGGCTCGACCATTACAACGGCAAGCCGGAGGTGATGAACTCGATCATCAGCCCCTCCATCACGGGCCTGATGGCGGGCGACATCGCGGGCATCCAGGCCCTCTACGGAGCGGCCCCCGGCTCCGCCCCCGTGGCGGTGGCCCCGACCCCCGCCCCGGCCCCGAAGGTCGACGCGTCCGGGGTGACGGCGGTCTACCGCTTCTACGACACGTCCACGGGCGACCATTTCTACACCACGAGCACGGCCGAGAAGGTCCAGATCCAGAAGACGCTGCCGAGCTACCAGTACGAGGGTGTCGGCTGGGCGACCCCGCAGGACGGGCCGAACACGATCGACGTGTTCCGCTTCTACGACACGAAGACCGGCCAGCACTTCTTCACGACGGATGCGGGCGAGCGCGACACGATCCTCAAGACCCTGCCGACCTACCATTACGAGGGCGTCGCCTTCGAGGCCTACGCGAACGCGGCCGCGGCGGGGCCGGGCGGGGTCACGCTCGAGCGCTTCTACAACACCCAGACGGGGCTGCACCATTACGCGGCGAACGCCGCGGAGGCGAACGCCATCAACCACGGCGCGGCCGGCCCCGGCTGGGTCGACGAGGGCCAAGCCTTCACCGTGCACGTCCCCGGCGACGGCATGCTCTTCGCCTGAGCCGGGCCGGGCGCAGCGCGGGACGCCGGACCCCGGCGCGGGATCAGATCCCGTCGCCGGGCCGTGCGGGACCCGGCGAGGCCGGGGCCACCGCGGGGCGCAAGCCCCGGTCGCCGCGCATGGCCATCACGTTCCACACGGCCAGGGCGAGGTAGGGTCCGACGAAGACCAGGAACAGCACCAGGGACATGCTCGCCTCCCATCCGCTCTCGGAGCGCGACGCGGGATCGGCCGGCTCCCGAACGCTTAAGTCCCGGCGACCCGATTCCGTTTCACGCATCGGTTGCGGATCCGCGGCAAGGGCCGGCCGAGCAAGTCGGCGCAGCCGCCGAGGAGGAGGGGTCTCCCACGCCTTGAGCGGCGCCGGACCCCAAGGCGGGCCTTCAGGGTGGTTCCGGCAAGCGCTGCTCGCCATCCGGGAGCAGGGCCCCCTCGGCTCGGGCAAGGCGCATTGACCCGGGATCCCCGGATGGGGATATCCGCGACCGGGCTTCCGTGAGCAGAAGGTCGACGAGCGCCGGAAATCGCTGCCGCAGCTCGGCGACGCGCAGCCGGTTGCTGCGGCTGTTCCCCTGATCGACCTGATGGATGAGACCCGCCTCCCGCAGCACGCGGAAATGGTGCGTGCGGGTGGCCTTGCTGACCGGCAGATCGAACGAGCTGCAATGGCGGACCGCGTCGGGGCTGGCAGCGAGCGTCAGCACGACCTGGCGGCGCAGCGGGTCGGCGAGCGCGGCGAAGATCGTCCCCAGATCCATCTCGTCCGGGGCGGGATGGCCGAACTCATCGGGCATGGCGCGTCTCGAAAGGTATGGCTTGCATCGTACCTGAGATCGTGTGTGATGGCGCGGCCCTCCCGGGAGCCGGAACTCGCATGACGACAAGACGCGTCGCCCTCCTCACAGAATTCGGCCCTCCGCAGGTCCTGTCGGTCGCGACGGAGGACCTCCCGCCGCCGATGCCGGGCGAGGTGCAGATCCGCCAGACCGCCATCGGCTTCAACTTCATCGACATCTATCAGCGGACGGGGATTTATCCGCTCCCCCTGCCGACGGGCCTCGGCTTCGAGGCGGCAGGGGTGGTCGAGGCGCTCGGCCCCGGTGTCGCCGGCATCGCGGTCGGGGACCGGGTCGCCTACATGAACGCCGGCGTCGGGGCCTACGCGGACCGGCGCAACGTCCCCGCGGAGAAGCTCGTCACCCTGCCGGACACGGTCACGGACGAGGCGGCCGCGACGCTGCTCTTCAAGGGCATGACGGCGCAGTACCTGCTGCGCAAGACGCATCCCGTGCAGGCGGGCGACCTCCTGCTCGTCCATTCCGCCGCGGGCGGCGTCGGGCAGATCCTCACGCGCTGGGCAACGGCGCTCGGTGCCACCGTCGTCGGCACGACGGGCTCGCCGCGGAAGCGCGACGCCGCGCTCGCCGCCGGCTGCGCGGAGGTGATCGACCTCAACGATCCGGACTGGCCGCAGGTCTTCCTGAAGGCAACGGGGGGCCGCAAGGCCCGCGTCGTCTACGACGCGATCGGCAAGGACACCCTGGTCAGGTCGCTCGATTGCGCGGCACCGTTCGGCCTCGTCGTCAGCTACGGCGCCTCCTCCGGCAAGGCCCCGGCCATCGAGCCCGAGCTTCTCAACAAGAAGGGCTGCCTGTTCCTGACCCGGCCCTCCGTCTTCCCGCACAATGCCGACGCGGCGACGTTCCGTGCCAACGCCGCCGACCTGTTCGACGCGATCGCCGCCGGCCATGTGACGGTCGATATCGGCGCGCGGTTCCCGCTGGACGCGATCGCGGATGTCCACGTCGCGGCGGAAGAGCGCCGGTTCGGCGGCGCGATGCTCATCACGCCCTAGCCGTCGTCGCTCCGGAGGTTGTCCGCCCGAGGCTCGGGAGCGGGTCTGTGATTGCGACGGCCCGCGACCCCGGCCCCGGAATCGCGGATGGACGCGCCTCGGAATGCCCGAACGAGTCCGCGCCGGCGAAGGCTGATCGTGTCGCGTCCGAAGAGCGGCCGGCGGGTCGAGGGCAGCTGCCTCGGTGCACGGCCGGGGCATGGTCCGGCCCGAGCCCGACGCCGGGCCCGCACTCGACCTTCCTGCAACCGAGCGCCTGATCCGTCAGCCTCGCCCGGCCCCGACCTGTTCGGCGCGGCAGCCTGACGGATTTCACTCTGCGGGCCATCGAACGACCCGGACATCGAGGCTGCGGAGCCGGGCTGGCGGAAGGGGTGGGATTCGAACCCACGGTGGAGTTGCCCCCACGGCGGTTTTCAAGACCGCTGCCTTAAACCACTCGGCCACCCTTCCCCGGTGCCCGCCCGGGCGGGGGCGAGTCCCCGCGCTTGATAGCGGAGAACGCCCGCGGGCGACATCGAAAACATCGGCCTCAGGGGTCGAGGCGTCCGAGCCGGTCGAGGAGGGCGCGGTCGTGGAGGAGGGCCATGCGCTCCTTCGGGGTCAGCCAGCCCGCGGCCTCGGCGAGGGTCTCGGCCTCGACCACCTTCGCCTGGGCGAGCGTCCGCTCCGGGTCGATGCGCCCGCGCGGGCGCGGTTCGCCCGCGGGCAGCATCGCGACGTGTGCCCGGGCGAGGGCGGGCTCGGAATGGAGCGCGCGCAGGGAATCCGCCTCGTCGAAGCCGCGGGCGGCGTTGCGGTCCGCGAGGGCGCCGGCGGCCTGGGCGATCGCGGGCGGCTCGCGCTCCTCCGGGGTCATCAGGAGGCCGGCCCGGCGCAGGGCGAGGCCGAGGCCGAGCTGGCCGCTCGCCCAGGAGATCGGGATCGCCAGGACGAGGCCGAGGATCGTCGGCGACATCCAGAGGAACAGGGAGGTGGCGATGGCGAAGGCCGCCACCCCCGTGATCAGCCCGAGCGCCGTGTGCCAGCGGTGGCGGCGCACGATGTCGCGGAAGGGAATCGAGCCGTCGTCCCGCCGCTGCGGGTTCCAGCCCGTGTCGCGCCCGGCCAGGATCTGGAACACCGAGCCCGACTGGATCAGCATCGCGATCGGGGCGATCAGGGCCGAGAGCAGGATCTCGATGAGGCTCGAGGCGAGGAGCCGGATCGTGCCGCCGCAGGCCCGCCGCACCGGCCCGTCGATCAGGGCGAGGATCAGGCCGAGGACCTTCGGGGCGAGCAGGATGCCCATGGTGAGGCCGAAGAGCTTGAGCGCGCGCACCGGGTCGAAGCGCGGGAAGACCGCGTAGAGCCCGAACTCGCTCGTGAAGTATTCGGGCCGCACATAGGCCGTCTGCAGCACGAGGGCGATGCCGACGACGAGCTGCGCCAGCCAGAGCGGGGAGGCGACGTAGCCCGCGATGCCGGTGGCGAAGTGCTGGCGGGAGGCGAGGGCGAGGCCCGCCGCGCCGATGATGCGGCCGTGCTGCAGGTTGCCCTGCGCCCAGCGCCGGTCGCGCACCGCCACGTCGATCAGGGAGGGCGGGCTCTCCTCGTAGGAGCCGGAGAGCGTCGGCAGCATGGTGACCGCCCAGCCGGCGCGGCGGATCAGGGCCGCCTCCACGAAATCGTGGCTCAGCACGTGGCCGCCGAAGGGCGGGCGGCCGGGCAGGTCCGGCAGGCCGCAGGCCTGCGCGAAGGCGCGGGTGCGGATGATCGCGTTGTGGCCCCAGTAATTGCCGTCGCGGCCCGACCACACGCTCAAGCCCGTCGCGATCACGGGCCCGTAGATGCGCGCGGCGAATTGCTGGACGCGGGCAAACAGCGTGTTGCGGTTGATGATGAGCGGCAGGCTCTGGATGATGCCGGCATCCGGGTCCGCCTCCATGGCGCTCGCGAGCCGCACCACGCTGTCGCCCGTCATCAGGCTGTCGGCGTCGAGCACCAGCATGTGGTCGTAATGCCCGCCCCAGCGGCTCACGAAATCGCCGATGTTGCCGGCCTTGCGGTGGTGGTTCTTCGGCCGGTGCCGGTAGAAGATCCGGGCCTCGCGCCCGAGGCGGGCCCGCAGGTCGAGGAAGGCGCGCTCCTCGGCGATCCAGGCGTCGGCCTGCGTCGAGTCCGAGAGCACGAACCAGTCGAAGTGCCGGCCGAGCCCCGTCGCCTCGACGGATTCGCGCATCGCCTCGAGCCCCGCGAAGGTGCGGGCGGTGGCCTCGTTGTAGACGGGCATCAGGACCGCCGTGCGGGTCGCGAGCGCGGCCGGCCGCGCGGGCAGGCGCGGGCGGCGCAGGAGCGTGACGAAGCCGAGGATCGCGCCGGTGAAGGCGAGGGCGATCCAGGAGAAGTTGAGCACGAACAGGACGAGCAAGGCCCATTGCAGCGCCGTCGGGCTGCCCGAGACCGCGATGGTCTCGTACATCTGCAGGGCGCCGTAGGCGGTGAGCGCAACCGCGCCCCCGAACACGAAGAGGCGCGCGCCCCAGGGCGTCCGGAGGGGCCGGCCCGGCCGGTGGCCCTGGTCCGGGCTCCAGCGCGCGAGATCCTGCACCGGCATCGGAAGCGGCGCCTCCGGCGGCATCGCGGGCGCGAAGCCGGCCTCCTCCGGGGCAGGAGCCTCCGGGGGCGACGGGGCGTCGAGGGTGGCGGTTCGGTCCATGGGGCTGCCTCTCACGGCGTCCAGCGGTAGAGCCAGGTCTCGGTGATCGCCCGCCCGTCCCGGCGCAGGGCGAGGCGCAGCTCGCAGGCCCGCTCGCCGCCGGGATCGAGTTCGAAGGCGACCCGCACCGTCTTGCGCTCGGGATAGGCGTAGAGCGCCTGCCGGGCGATGGTGCCCGGGCTCGCCGTCAGCGCGGTCTCGGTCTCGGGGCCGGGCCGCGCGAAGGCCTCGCCCGTGAAGTCCACGAGGAAGAGCCGGCGGTTGCCGCCGCTGCCGCGCCCGCTCCGGGTGCCGGTCACCCGGGCGACCGGCGGGCGCTCCGGCGGCTCCCAGCACCAGAACTGGCGGTAGGCGAAGCGCGTCTCGGCGCCCGCCGCGAGCGCGGTCCTGGGCCGCCAATAGGCGAGGATGTTCTCGTTGAACTCGGAATCGCTCGGGATCTCGAGGAGCGTCACCGCGCCCTCGCCCCAGGAGCCCAGCGGCTCCAGCCAGAGGGAGGGGCGCCCCTCCCAATGCTGCACGTCGTCCTCGAAATCCGCGTAGTCGCGCGCCCGCTGCATCAGGCCGAACCCCTTCGGGTCGGCGTCGAGGAAGGAGGAGATCTGCAGGGTGTCCGGGTTGTGCACCGGCCGCCAGATCGCCTCCTCGGCGCCGTTGCGGATCTGCAGGCCGCCCGCCGCGTAGGCTCCGGCGCGGGCGTCGTCGTTGCCGCGCCGGTCGTGGGGGCCGAACAGGTAGGTCGCCTGCATGCCGCCGAGCCCGAGATGGTCGATGGTCACGCGCGGGAAGACGGTGCCCTCGATGTCGGCGATCGAGGCCTCGCCCGGGCGCAGGCTCAGGCGCAGGGCGCCGGAAGCGGATTCGGAATCGATCAGCGCGTGGACGACGAGCCGGTCCTCCCCCGGCCCCGGCCGCTCGATCCAGAAGGCGCGGAAGCGCGGGAATTCCTCGCCGCGGGAATCGGCCGGGCGCAGCGTCAGCGCCCGGGCCGTGACGCCGAAGCCCTGGCCCGCCGCGAGCAGGCGGAAGAACGAGGCGCCCTGGAACAGCGCGAAATCGGAGAGTTCGCCCCCGCCGAAGCGGGCCCGCAGGCGGAAGCCCGAATAGCCCGGATCCTCCGGGAACTCGGGCAGCACGAAGCCGCCGGTCGCGAACAGGGAACGGTCGTAGGGGACGGGCCGCACCGTGCCGTCCTCGACCAGGGCGAGGCTGACCCGGTCGGTGAAGATCGAGCCCCGGTGCAGCGGCTCCACCGTGAAGCGGAGGCCCGCCTCGGCCCAGAGGGCGCGGCCGGGCGCGGTGGCGATGGCGTTGTACTGCTCGCGGCCGAGGTTGCGCAGCGAGGCGGGCAGGTCGTCGGTGCGCGGGGCGGCGTAGGGGGCCTTGGCGAGCGCCCGGGCGATCTCGACGACGGTGCCCGGCTCGAAGCGGGCGCCGGCCGGGGGCAGGGCGGGCGCGCCCTCCGCGGCGTGGGCGGCGCCGGCGAGCAGGCCGGCAAGCCCCCCCGCCGCATGGCGCAGGAGGTCGCGGCGGGAGCGGTCCCGGGCGGGCGACGGGGGGTGCTCGCGGGGGCAGGGGGCGAGGCCGGGGCGACCGTCTGTGGGCAGCGTCATACCGTCTTCATGCACGCAACGGCGGGGAATGGGCAGGGGTCATCGCAGTTTGTGTGCGCCGCAGCGGGCGAGATTTCGTCTACCACGCCGGCGCCTGAACTGAAGGTTAAGATACTTCCGATCTACTCCATCAGAAGTCGCACTGCTCCCTGCGGGCGGGTTTTGCGCAGCCCTGCCGATCGGCTAAGCCGGAGCGTGAAGCGCCCTGCGCGCAGCAGGCAGATCCGGGGTTCCGACCGATGACGACATCCGACACGGCCTCCGGCCGGTCCGACACGGCCTCCGGCCGGCGCAGCCTCACGGCGATCGTGCTCGCGGCGGGCAAGGGCACGCGGATGCGTTCCGACCTGCCGAAGGTGCTGCACCGGATCGCCGGGCGCAGCATGCTCGGCCACGTGCTGGCCGCGGCGCAGGAGGCGGGCGCCACCCGCATCGCCGTGGTGGCGGAGCCGGGGCGCGAGGACGTCGCCCGCGAGGCCGCCGCGGCGGCGCCGGGCGCGCGCCTCTACCCGCAGGCCGAGCGCCTCGGCACGGCGCACGCGGTGCTCGCCGCCCGCGCGGCGCTCGCCGAGGGCGACGACGACATCGTGGTGGCCTTCGGGGACACGCCGCTCATCTCCAGCGAGACGCTCCGGCGCCTGCGCGCGCCCCTCGCCGAGGGCGCGGCCGTGGCGGTGCTCGCCTTCGAGGCCGCGGAGCCGGCGGGCTACGGGCGCGTCCTGACGGAGGGCGAGCGGGTGCTCGCCATCCGCGAGGAGAAGGATGCGAGCGAGGCCGAGCGCCGGGTGCGCCTGTGCAATGCCGGGCTGATGGCGCTCGCGGGCGCCCACGCCCTCCCGCTCCTGGAGCGGATCGGCAACGACAACGCGGCCGGCGAGTACTACCTGCCCGACGCGGTGGCGCTGGCGGTGGCCGACGGCCTGCCCGTGGCCGTCGTCTCCGTGGAGGAGGCGGAGGCGCAGGGGGTCAACGACCGGGTCCAGCTCGGCGTCGCCGAGGCCGCGATCCAGGCGCGGCTGCGCCGGGCCGCCCAGCTCGGCGGCGCGACCCTGATCGCCCCCGAGACCGTCTTCCTCAGCGCCGACACGGTGCTCGGCCGCGACGTGGTGGTGGAGCCCCACGTCGTGTTCGGCCCCGGCGTCGCGGTCGGCGACGGCTCGGTCGTCCACGCCTTCTCGCATCTCGAGGGCGCGCGCCTGGAGGAGGGGGTCAGCATCGGCCCCTACGCGCGCCTGCGCCCCGGCGCCCTGCTGGAGACGGGCGCGCGCATCGGCAATTTCGTCGAGGTCAAGAACGCGACGCTCCGGGCCGGCGCCAAGGCCAACCACCTGACCTATCTCGGCGATGCCGAGATCGGCGAGGGCGCCAATGTCGGGGCGGGCACCATCACCTGCAATTACGACGGCGTGAACAAGCACCGCACCGCGATCGGGGCGGGCGCCTTCATCGGCTCGAACTCGGCCCTCGTCGCCCCCGTGAGCATCGGGGCCGGCGCCTACGTCGCCACGGGATCGGTCATCACCGACGACGTGCCGGCCGACGCGCTGGCCGTCGCCCGCGGGCGGCAGGCGGTGAAGGAGGGCTGGGCCGAGCCGAAACGCGCGGCGATGCGGGCGGAGAAAGAGGCGCGCGCGCGCAAGGGCTGAGCCCGAAAATCCGAGTTCTGCCACTGACTTGCGGCGGGATCCTGCGAGACCCTCTCAAGGCTTTCGCAGCAATCCGCGCCCGAAACCGGCCTCGGGGCTGGCATGGCGCCGTCCCGATCCGGTACAAGGGCGACGCTTTCAGGCAAGCGCGGCCGGGCACAACCCTTGCGGGTGTCGAGCCGCGCGCAGGGCGTTCCGGCCGGACCGGGACGCCATCGGCATCATCGAGGCAGAAGATACGACCATGTGCGGCATCGTAGGCATCGTCGGGCGCGACGCGGTGGCAGGCCAGGTCATCGAGGCGCTGCGCCGCCTCGAATACCGCGGCTACGACTCGGCCGGCATCGCAACCCTCGAGCACG
>NZ_JAVDVV010000034.1:0-57014 GCF_031457035.1 Methylobacterium sp. BE186 | reverse complement strand
AGCATGAAGAACGAGCCCGTCAGGTAGAGCACGTTCACCAGACCGCTCATCACCCCAACGCCGATGAACGCCGTCCGGCATCGGCTCAACGCCGATACGATCTCGACCGAGTTACGTTCACTCTTCACAGCGATCGATCCTCCGAGGCCGAGGTTTTGTAGACGGTTCGTACGATGGGAATCCAGAACTATCTGTCGCTAGTCCTAAGGACTAATCCCTAATCATCGATGCACGACGCGCGATTTCTAATGACGCTTAACACAGGATTGCTTTTCGACGGCGCCGTCGCCTCTTTCGGATGATACGAGAGCCCGCCGCGCCTCCGGCGCAAGCCAACGACCACGCCGCCTGCGCCCATGAAATTCCATGAAGAGGCTGCTCCTCAAGCAGTCTTCCAGACTGGGCTCGTCGCCCCGAGCAGGCAAGAGAGCAAGGTGATTTTCGGCGCGAGACGCATAGGTCCGTGCTTCCGTCGGAAAGCGAGGGTTGTCGGCCTGGAATTCGTTCCTCCAGGCGACCGCTCGACAGCTGCGGTGGAAAACTCCTTTCCAAGATGTACACTACCGTACGAAGCTCAACATTTGACGTTATGTTAGTGTAAAGGCCCTATCTTTCGCTGGATGCGTATGCGGGCCATGTTGATGTGCTCGATGCGTGATGATGACGTCTACGTCGCTGTTCGGCGAAATCAGGATTGCGGGTTCCATGTTCTGCCTGGGCCGCTGCGGATGTGAGGCTCGGGACGAGCGTTCGTCCCGTCGCGCATCCGGCGCGCTCACCTTAGCGGGAGCCCGGGCGTCCGCGTGGTCGCCGGCCGTCGCCCGCCCGAGCGGCGGCGCCGAGCCGGGGCTCCTGCACCCCTGCCGGGCTTGTCGCCCATGACACGCCCCTCCCACGCGCTGGTCGTCGATACGCATCGGCTGTTTCGAGAGGCTTTCGGCACGCTGCTCCGGCGGGATTGCGGTTTCGCCACGGTCCTGGAGACGGCCTCCCTCGACGAAGCGCTCCAGATGCTCGACGAGCACCGCGAGATCGTTTTCGCCTCCTTCGATCTCGCCACCCCCGGGATCGGCAACCCGCTGAGCCTGCGCAGCGTGCGGGAGGTCTATCCGGACCTGCGCATCGCCGCGCTCGCCGCCGCTTCCCGCCGCGAGGACATCTTCCTCGCCCTTCGGGCGGGCCTGCACGGCTTCGTCGCGAAGACCTTCGAGCCGGCGGAGATCATCCGCGCGGTGGGCCTCATCATGGAGGGCGGCATCTTCGTGCCGCCCGATCTCGTGGAACTGCCCCTCGCGGCGGAGGCCGGCGGCGAGCCCGGCTCAGAGCGCCGCAATGCGCAACCCTTCCGGTTGACGCCGCGCCAGCTCGACGTGCTGCGCCTGATTCGGTCCGGCCTGTCCAACAAGGAGATCGCCAAGACACTCGGGCTCACCGAAAACACGGTGAAGGTCCATGCCAACGCGCTCTACCGCGCGCTCGGCGTGAAGGATCGCTCGGGCGCGATGAAATGGGCGGAGACGCCCGGGCTTTCCTAGCTCTGCGCTCAGCCCTATCCTCCCCGCGGACGAGAGGTGCGGGATGCGCGACGCGGCGATGGTTCCTGCGTTTCCGGGGACGGAGGCGCCCGGCTCGGCGGACGGGCGGACGCGACGCGCCGTGATGCTCGGCCTCGCCGTCGCGGCGGTGCTGGCCGTCCTCGCCGCGGGTGGCGGGGCGGCGGATACGGAGCCCGACCTGCTCCGGCTCGTCCGCTTCATGGCCGCGCTCAAGGGCGCCTTCGCCCTGGCCGCGCTCGTCGCCTGCTTCTGGCGGCTCCGGCGCCCGGCCCTGCCCTGGCGGCAGGCCGTCTACGTCGTCGCGCCGGCCCTGATGGCGGGAGGTGCGCTCGCCCTCTGGCAGGTGCAGCTGCCCGGCCTCGCCGCGATCCTGCTGCATGCCGGCCTGTTCGGCTTCCTCGCCGCCGCTCTGACCGATGCCGACTTCCTCGAAATGCCCGTCCGGCGACTCCGTCAGGCGGCGGGCGGGCGCGAGCGCAGGCTCTCGCCGACGGAGTGAAGGGCGCTGGCGCAGGCGATCGCCTGGTCGACCGAGAACCGCAGGACCAGTTGCGCGCCGCCGAGGAGGTGGGCCACCATCACGGGCAGGCGGGAGGCGCTGAGGCTGCCCGTCTGCCAGCCGATCACGGGCAGGTGCACCGGCTCGATCCGCTCGCCCTCCTGCGGGCGGGGGTGTCCGGGCGAGCAGACGGCGCTGGCGGCGAGCAGCGACAGGGCGAGCTGGTTCGCCTGATCGGGCCTGATCTCCACCGGGATCGACCGGTCGCCGATCTGAATGCGGAGGCGCGGATTGCTCGGCCCCATCTCGACGCTGAACGTGACGCCGGGCGCTGTTCCGCTCTCACTCACGATGCCCCACCCCACCTATACCCAGGGGTTGTGGCATGCAGGACCATCCCGCGTCGACTCTCCGGAGGGGGCCGTCCGGCGTTGGTCTTCGGGGAGACGGAGGCCGGGGTCGGCGCGGTGACGGAGGCGGGCGGGCGCCATCTCCTGCCGGTGCGGGCGCCCTACGATTGGGACGCGATGGCGGCCTTCCTGGCGGGGCGGGCGATCCCGGGCGTGGAGCGGGTGGAGGCCGGGCGCTACCGGCGCACCGTCCGGTTCGGGGCGCGGCAGGGGACGGTGACGGTGCGACCGGGGCCGGGCGGGCCGATCGTCGAGCGTGATCTCGGCGAGGATGATCGCGATCTCCCGCGGAGCCTCGCGACGTTGATCGCGATCTTCGACACGCAGGCCGATCCGGAGGCCATCGCGCGGCACCTCTCGCGCGATCCGGGCCTCGCCCCGCTCGTCGCGGCCCGGCCGGGCCTGCGCGTGCCGGGCGCCTGGGACGGGTTCGAGATGGCGGTGCGCGCGATCCTCGGGCAGCAGGTCTCGGTCGCCGCCGCGACGCGGCTGGCGGGACGCCTGGTGGCCGCCTTCGGGACGCCGCTCGCCGCCGGAGGCGACGGCCTGACCCACCTGTTCCCGGAGCCGGAGCGGCTGGCCGGGGCGGACGTGTCCGCGGCCCTCGCCATGCCGCGCGCCCGAGGGCGGGCGATCCAGGCCCTCGCCGCCGCCCTGCTGCGGGAGCCGGACCTGCTCGCGCCGGGCCAGGGGCTCGAACCCGCGGTGGCGCGGCTGACGGCGTTGCCCGGCATCGGTGCCTGGACGGCGCAGTACATCGCCATGCGCGTCCTGCGGGAGCCGGACGCCCTGCCGCCCGGCGATATCGGCCTCCTGCGGGCGCTCGATTCCGGGCGGGGGCGCCCGTCGCCCGCGGAACTGCTCGCGCGGGCCGAGAGCTGGCGGCCCTGGCGCTCCTACGCCGTGATGCATCTCTGGACCGCGGACGCGGCAGCGATTGCCGAGCAAGCGCCGGGATGCGAGGCCGGAGCGGACGGGCGAGGGTGAGCCGGGACGCGAGCCGAGGGGCTCCGGGACGAGACGGGAGTGGCTCATGGTGGCGAGGCCAGCGCTGGTGACCGCGATCGAGGCGGGCGAGGCGGCGGACGAGGATGCGGCGCGCTGGGCGGCGCTCGAGCGCCGCGATCCCGAGGCGGACGGGCGCTTCGTCTATTCCGTGCGGACGACGGGGGTCTATTGCCGGCCGAGCTGCCGGGCGCGGCGCGCGAATCCCGGGAACGTCGCCTTCCACGAGACCTGCGAGGCGGCGGAGGAAGCGGGCTTCCGCCCGTGCCGGCGCTGCCGCCCGGACGAGCCCTCGCGCCGGGAGCGGCAGGCCGAGGCGGTCGCCCGCGCCTGCCGCCTGATCGAGCGTGCCGAGGGCGTACCCCCGCTGGCCGACCTCGCCCGCGCCGCCGGGATGAGCGCCTTCCATTTCCACCGGGTCTTCAAGGCGCTGACCGGCGTCACGCCGGCCGCCTTCGCCGATGCGCGGCGCGGCGCGCGGGTCGCCGACGGCTTGCGGACGGCCGGCAGCGTCACCGAGGCGGTCTACGGGGCCGGGTTCAACGCGGCGAGCCGGTTCTACGCGGGCGCCGGCGCCCGGCTCGGCATGACGCCGCGGGCCTATCGCGAAGGCGGCGTCGGCACGGTGATCGAGTTCTCGACGGCGCCCTGCTACCTCGGGACGGTCCTCGTCGCGGCGACCGGGCGCGGCCTCTGCGCGATCCTGCTCGGCGACGGCCCGGAGGCGCTGGAGCGCGACCTGCGCCAGCGTTTCCCGAAGGCCGACATCCGGCCGGCGGAGGCCCCGTTCGGGACTCTCGTCGCGCAGGTCGTCCGCTTCGTCGAGGCGCCGGCCCAGGGGCTCGACCTGCCCCTCGACATCGGCGGCACGGCCTTCCAGCGGCGGGTCTGGGAGGCGCTCCGGACGATCCCGCCCGGCACCACGGCGAGCTACGCCGAGATCGCCCGCGCCATCGGCGCGCCCGGCGCGGTGCGGGCGGTGGCGCAGGCCTGCGGCGCGAACGGGCTCGCCGTCGCGATTCCCTGCCACCGGGTCGTGCGCTCCGACGGGGCGCTCTCCGGCTACCGCTTCGGCGTCGAGCGCAAGCGGCGCCTCCTCGCCCGCGAGGACGGGGCGGAGTGAGGCTCCGCCGAGGGGGTGGCAGGGCTGCGCCGCGGGGGCTGTCCCGCCGGGCGGCGATCTCCTAACAGACCCCGCCCGGCCGATCCGGCCGCCACCGCGAGATTCCAGCGGAGATGTCCCCGTCCTCCCCGTCAGCCGGCCGCCGGGCCTATGCGCTCCTCACGCTCACCGCCCTTCTCTGGGCGGGGAACGCGGCTGCGGGGAAGATCGCGGTGGGCGAGGTCTCGCCGCAGGCGCTCACCTGCCTGCGCTGGGCGGTGGCCTGCGCCGTGCTCGGCGTGGTCGCGCGGCGGCCGCTCCTCGCCGAGTGGGACCGGCTCCTGCCGAGCTGGCGGCGCGTGCTCGCCATGGGCGCCTGCGGCTACACGCTCTACGCGAGCCTGTTCTACGCGGCCGGCACCCTGACGAGCGGGGTCAACCTCGCCCTGCTGCAGGGGTCGATCCCCGTCCTCGTCATCCTCCTCAATCTCGCCTTCTACCGCCGGGCCGTGGGCGCCGGGCAGGCGCTCGGCGTCGCGATCACGCTCGTCGGCGCCGCGGTCGCGGCGAGCCACGGCGACTGGCGCGTTCTGGCGACCCTCGCCTTCAACCAGGGCGACGTGCTGATGCTGGCGGCCTGCGTGCTCTATGCCGGCTACACCGTGGCCCTGCCGGCGCGCCCCAAGGTCTCGGCGCTGACCTTCTTCACAGCGATGGCGGCGGCCGCCCTCCTCACCTCGCTGCCGCTCCTCTTCGCCGAATGGGCGGCCGGGCAGACGATCTGGCCGACGCCGAAGGGCTGGTTCATCGTCGCCTTCGTCGGGCTCGGGCCGTCGCTGACGGCGCAGCTCTTCTTCATGCGCGGCGTCGAGCTGATCGGCCCGAACCGGGCCGGCCTGTTCGTGAACCTCGTCCCCGTCTTCGGGGCGGCCCTCGCGGTCCTCCTCGTCGGCGAGCCCTTCGCCTGGAACGACGCGCTGGCGCTGGCGCTCGTCCTCGGCGGGATCGTGGTGGCCGAGCGCCTGGGGCGCCGGCCGGCGGCCTGAGAGCCTGCTGGAGACCGCTGAAGGCGATGCCGATCGGTTCTCCGTGCGGCCGCTCTCGCTCGGCCGCGCGCGGGCGCCCTTTCAGGCTAGGCCGCCTGCTCGTAAGGTGAGGTCTTGCGCCCCCTCAAGGAGCACCGCCGCGGTGCCGACCTCGACGACGCTTCTCGCCTTCGCCCTCGTCGCGCTCGGGATGGTCCTCACACCCGGGCCGAACATGGTCTACCTGATCTCGCGCTCGATCTGTCAGGGGCGCGCGGCCGGTCTGATCTCGCTCGGCGGCGTGGCGCTCGGCTTCGTTTTCTACATGCTGTGCGCGGCCCTTGGGATCACGGCGCTCGTGTTCGCGGTGCCCTATGCCTACGACGCCCTGCGGCTGATAGGGGCGGTCTACCTCCTCTCCTTGGCTTGGCAAGCGGTGAAGCCGGGGGGCCGCTCGCCCTTCCAGGTGCGCGATCTGCCCGCCGACGCGCCGCGCAAGCTGTTCGCGATGGGGTTCGTGACGAACCTGCTCAACCCCAAGATCGCCATGCTCTACCTGTCCCTGCTCCCCCAGTTCATCGACCCGGCGCAGGGCAGCGTCCTGGCGCAGTCCCTCGTCATCGGCTGCGTCCAGATCGGGGTCAGCGTCACGGTCAACGCCGCGATCGCGGTTGCGGCCGGTTCCATTGCCCTGTTCCTGGCGCAGCGGCCGGCGTGGCTCCTCGTGCAGCGCTGGATGATGGGCACGGTGTTGGCCGGGCTTGCCGTCCGCATGGCGACCGAAGCACGCCGCTAGGGCCGAGATCGCTATCGTGCCGCTCGCCCGCGCAGGCGTGGTCGGCAAAGCACCGTGTCGCGAGGGGCCGGGGGCGACGCGAGCCGCGCGGCAGCGCCACGCCACCGTGGCGGCGAGGCGGTGCCGCCTGCGCCCGATCACGCGTCAGGCCCGCTCGAAATTCCTGCTGCTCACCGCGCCGTCAGGCCCTCACTCCCGTTCCGAACCGGGCTTCGACAGTCAGGCCTCCTCGGGCTCCGCCCAGTCGAAGGCGCGCTTCACGGCCCGGTTCCAGCCCGCGTAGAGGCGCTGGCGGTCGGCGGCGGCCATGCCGGGCTCCCAGCGCCGGTCGACGCCCCAATTGGCCGCGAGGTCGTCGAGGCCGTTCCAGTAGCCGGTGGCGAGGCCGGCCGCGTAGGCCGCGCCCAGCGCCGTGGTCTCCGCAACCTTCGGGCGCACAACCGGCACGTCGAGGATGTCGGCCTGGAACTGCATCAGGAGGTCGTTGCCGACCATGCCCCCGTCGGTGCGCAATTCGCGGATGCCGATCCCTGAATCCTCGACCATCGCCTCGACGACCTCCCGGGTCTGGAAGGCGGTGGCCTCCAGGGCCGCGCGGGCGATGTGGCCGCGATTGGCGTAGCGGGTCAGGCCGATGATCAGCCCGCGGGCGCTCTCGCACCAATGCGGCGCGTAGAGGCCGGAGAAGGCGGGCACGAAGAAGAGGCCGCCATTGTCGGCGACGCCCGCCGCGAGGCTCTCGACCTCGGCGCTGTCGCGGATGAGGCCGAGATTGTCGCGCAGCCATTGCACGAGGGCGCCGGTGATCGCGATGGAGCCTTCGAGGGCGTAGACCGGGGCCTGCCCGCCGAGCCGGTAGCCGACCGTTGTGACGAGGCCGCAGGTCGAGGGCACGGGCTCGGCGCCGGTGTTCATCAGGAGGAAGCAGCCGGTCCCGTAGGTGTTCTTCGCCTCGCCCGGCCGGAAGCAGGTCTGCCCGAACAGGGCCGCCTGCTGGTCGCCGAGGATGCCGGCGATGGGCACGCCCGCGAAGGGCGCCCGCGTCTCGCCGTAGACCTCGCTGGAGGAGACGATGCGCGGCAGGATGGCCTCCGGCACGCCGAGGGCGCGGCACAGATCCGGGTCCCAGGCGAGGTCGGAGAGCGACATCAGGAGGGTGCGGCTCGCATTCGTCGCGTCCGTGACGTGGAGCCCGCCCTCCGGCCCGCCGGTCAGGTTCCAGACGAGCCAGGTGTCGACGTTGCCGAACAGGATGTCGCCGGCCTCCGCCGCGGCGCGCGCGCCCTCCACGTGGTCGAGGAGCCACGCGAGCTTGAGGCCGGAGAAGTAGCTCGCCAGCGGCAGGCCGGTGCGGGCCCGGAAGCGGTCGCGCCCGCCCTCGCGGGCGAGGCTCGCGACGAGGGGCTCGACGCGGGTGTCCTGCCAGACGATGGCGTTGTGCAGGGGCTCGCCCGTCCGGCGGTCCCAGATCAGGGTCGTCTCCCGCTGGTTGGTGATGCCGATCGTGAGCAGGTCCTTCGGGGTCAGGCCCGCCCCATCGAGGGCGTCCCGCATCACGGCCTGGGTGTTCCGCCAGATCTCCCGCGGGCAATGCTCGACCTGACCGGGCTTGGGGTAGATCTGCGCGTGCTCGCGCTGCGCGCAGGCGATGACGCGGCCCTGCCGGTCGAACACGATGAAGCGCGTGCTGGTGGTGCCCTGGTCGATGGCGCCGACGTAGCGCGACATGGCCGCTCCCTCCCTTGGCTGGTTCCGCTTCGGCGGCGCGGCGTCCGCGCCGCCCCGATCATCCCGCGACCGCCTCGGCGCGGGCGAGGTGACGTTCGAGCCGCGCGACGCCCTCGCGGCTGGTGCGCAGGCCGAGCTTCGTCCGCCGCCACAGGATGTCCTCGGCCGTGCGCGCCCATTCCTCCCGCCGGAGATAGGCGATCTCGGCCGCCGTGAGGCCGGCCTCGAACCCCTCGCCGAGATCGGCGAGATTCCGCGCCCCCGACAGGATCCGCTCCGCACGCGTGCCGTAGGCGCGGGCGAGGCGGTGGGCGGTCTCTGCCGGCAGGAAGGGGTGCCTGCCCGCCAGCAGCCCGGCGAAGGCCGCGAAATCCGCCCCCGCGAAATCCGCCCCCGCGAAATCCGCCCCCGCTATGTCGCCGCCCGGCAGGGCCGCCCCTCCGGTCCAGGCCGGCCCGAGGCCGGGGCAGTAGGGCCTCAGCTTCTCCAGCGCGTGCTCGGCCAGCCTGCGATAGGTCGTGATCTTGCCCCCGAACACGGAGAGGACGGGGGCGCCGCCGTCCCGGTCGGCGAGGTCGAGCACGTAGTCCCGCGTCACCGCGGAGGCGTCGGCCGCGGCGTCGTCGTAGAGGGGCCGCACGCCCGAATAGCTCCAGACCACGTCCGCAGGCCCGATCCGGCTCCGGAACGAGCGGTTGATGCAGGCGCAGAGATATTCCGTCTCCTCGGCCGAGATCGTCACCGGGCCGGGCGCGCCGTCATAGGGCACGTCGGTGGTGCCGATCAGCGTGAAGTCGCGCTCGTAGGGGATGGCGAAGATGATGCGCCGGTCCGGCTGCTGGAGGATGTAGGCCTGCGCGCCGGGATAGAGCTGCGGCACCACGATGTGGCTGCCCTTGACGAGGCGCAGGCCGGCGCGGGCAGGGAGGCCGAGCGTCCCGCCCAGGACGCCCGCGACCCAGGGGCCGGCGGCGTTCACGATGATCCGGGCGCGCACGCGGCCGGTGCGGCCGGTGCCGAGGTCGGAAAGCCGCGCGATCCAGGCCGCCTGCGCGCCCGTGCCCACCCGCTCGGCGGCCTCGACCCGGGTGCGGGTGCGCAGCTCCGCGCCCCGGTCGGCCGCGTCCCGGGCGTTGAGGACGACGAGGCGGCTGTCCTCCACCCAGCAATCCGAATAGGCGAAGCCGCGGGTGAGCCGGTCCTGCAGGGGCGCGCCGAGCCCGGAGCGGCGCAGATCGACGCTCTCGGAGGCCGGAAGCGCCCCGAGGCGCGACAGGTGATCGTAGAGGAACAGGCCGAGCCGCAGCAGCCAGGCCGGGCGCAGGCCGGCATCGTGCGGCAGGACGAAGCGCAGCGGCCAGATGATGTGGGGCGCGAGCCGCAACAGCCGCTCGCGCTCGGCCAAAGCCTCCCGCACGAGGCGGAACTCGTACTGCTCGAGGTAGCGCAGGCCGCCATGGATCAGCTTGGTGCTCGCGGAGGAGGTGGCTTCCGCGAGGTCCCCCTGCTCGCAGAGCATCACGCGCAGGCCCCGGCCGGCCGCGTCCCGCGCGATGCCCGTGCCGTTGATGCCGCCGCCGATGACGAGAAGGTCGACCTCGCCGTGCTCCACGCTCCCGCCTCCGTCCGCGCCCCGTTGCCAAGATAGGCCACGCGGCCGGGACCGGGCAGTCGCCCCCGCGCGTTTCCCCCGCGGGGGCGGCGCCGCGCGGATGCGGCGAGCGGAGGCTGCCGATGCCGGCGCTGAACGGCGTTCTCGAGACCGTGCTCTACGTCGAGGATCTCGACCGGGGCGACGCCTTCTACGGCGGCGTGATGGGCTTGGCCTGCCTTCACAGCGATTTTCGCATGCGCGGCTACGACGTCGCCGGGCGCGGCGTGCTCCTGCTGTTTCCCCGCGGCGGCTCCCTGCAGCCGATCGAGACGCCGGGCGGCACGATCCCGCCCCACGACGGCAGCGGCCCCCACCACGTGGCGTTTTCCATCCCCGCCGACGCGCTCGCCGCCTGGGAGGCGCATCTCGCGGCAGCCGGTATCCCGATCGAGGGCCGGACGCACTGGCCCCGCGGCGGCACCAGCCTCTATTTCCGCGATCCGGACGGCCATCTCCTCGAAATCGCCACGCCGGGGCTCTGGCGCGGGTATTGAGGCGCTTCGCCGCCGTCGATCACGCGGTCCAGCTGCCGGGAATCAGTTCTCGCGGGAAACTGTAGGGTCTTCGCGCGGAGGCCCCCGTCCCTATGCAATCGTCGTCCGGTCGGTTACCGTCGATCCGATCGGAAGCGCAGGTTGCGTCGGGACATGATGTCGCGCTGGAGGCCCACGGCCATCGCCGCCCTCGGGGCGGGCCTGTTCCTGGTGTTCGTGGCCGCAGGCGCCTTCGCGATCGTCAGCCTGATGCCCGCCGCCGTGGCGGTGGCCCCGCCGAAGGGCATCTTCCTCGCCGACACGGCCGCGCCCGGCGCCTCGCCCGCCCTCGCCTGGACGGAGGGGCGGGCCGAGCCGGCGGCCGTGACCCCGCCGCGCGAGCCGCCCCCACCCGCCGCGGCGAGGCCGGAGCCCGCTCCCCCGCCGCAGCCGCGGCCCCCGGCGCGGCTGCCGAACCGGGACATGGCCGCGCTGCCGGCCGAGCCGCAGGCGCCCCTCCGGCCCGCCCCGCGCCCGCAGGCCGCGCCGCAACCCGCGCCGGCCGATCCGCGCCTGCGCAACGTCCTGACCCCGGCCGAGATTCGCCGCATCAAGCTGTCGCTGCGGCTGACCGCGGAGCAGGAGCCGCACTGGCCCGCCGTCGAGGCCGTCCTCACCGAGATCGGCGCGCAGCAGATGGCGCTCGCGCGGGCCGGCCAGAACACCGCGGACGCGTTCTCCGGCACGACGCTGCGCATCTACGCCGCCGCCCGCCCCCTGATCGGGGTCCTGCGCGAGGATCAGAAGGCGCAGATCCGCAATCGCGCCCGCGCCATGGGGCTCGAATCGGTCGCCTCTTATCTGTGATCCCGCCGCCGAACCGGCCCGGGACCGGTTTCGCGGGATGTGGGACCTTGCGGCAACAGTCTCCGGCCGGACGAGGCCGCGTGTCGAGGCCGCACCGGCGCGCCCGGAATTGCGCTTTTCTGTGAAGGTGTTCGCGGCAATCGAGCGAGCCCTTTCAGACATCGTCAACCCTGCCGCCAATGAGCGGTGCAGATATTGTATTCGCGCGTCCCAAGAGCCCGTTCGCGTGAAACCAAGATTGATTTCTGCGCGTTTTGGCGCATGGTGAATCACGACATGGCGATTGAAGGAGGGAAGGAGATGGTTCGACACGTACGTTGCTTGGCCGCAACACTCGCGCTCGCGTTCGGTACGCTGGGTGCCGGCTCGGCGCTCGCGCAGAACGAGGTGGTCTCCGAGGCGCGGCTCGCCAACGCGAAGCGGCACATGGAGCTCGTCTGCCAGCCCCTCGAGAACCGCCGGCAATTCGCCAAGGCGGCCCGCTGCTTCTCGAACGTGACGGCCTACCTCACCGATGCGACCGTCGCCCTGGCCGAGCCGGCGCAGCCGCGTCCGGTCCGCGTGGCCGTCGAGGCGCCGACCCGCGTCGCGCTGATCGCGCCCCGCCGCACGGGCGGCCTGCTCACCTCGAACTTCGTGCTCTCCGGCGTCGGTTTCTGACGCCGCAGACCCGGGACACCGAAAGCGCGCCGCAGGACACCCCTGCCGGCGCGCTTCCGCATGTCCGGACCCTCGCGCGGCCGCCTCAGCGGCGGGCGTCGAGGCTCCGCTGCGCATTCTGGATCGCCCGCTCGGCGGCCAGCCGCGCCCGCCGGGCGTCCCGCCGCGCCCGCATCACGGGCGGGCGGGATGCGTGTTGAGCCGCCGTCGGGGCGCCCGTCACCTCGGCCTGGGGTCGCACCGGCACCCCTGGCTTTGCTTGCGCCGCCTCGGGCTTCGCTTGCGCCGCCTCAGGCTTCACGGGCGGCGTGTCCAGCTTCGCGGGCGATGCCTCGGGCTTCGCGGCGGCCGGCGGCTTCTCCTCGGCCCGGGCCGGCAGGGCGGGCGCGAGGGCGAGAAGCAGCGCCGCGAGAAGGGCGCTCCGGCGCCTCGCGGCGGCGGGCAGGGTTCGGCTCGTCGGTCGGCTCATCGGCAGGGATCCTTCCCCAGTTGCGCGTGGCGGAGCACGCTGGTCACGGGTCACGGCCTCGGCGGCGCGGGCCGCACCGGCAGGGAGACGGGCTGGATTCCCGCGTCCGGGCGCGCCACGGCATGCACGTTGCGGTAGCGGTTCAGCCGCAGGCCGATCATCGTCTCGAACTTGTCGCGCACCGCGCTCACCGACAGGCTCTGCATCTTCCCGTCGGCCGCCGCCGAGTAGAAGATCGGCCGGTTCGCCTCCGCGGGCTTCGGCAGCAGCTCGGCCGCCGCCGCGTTCGGCGCCGCCACGGCGCGCGCGATCAGCCGCTCCGCGCCGTCGGGGCCGAGGAAGTGCACGAGGTAGGTCTCGCCGCCGGTCAGGGGACGCCCGAGGCGGCGCGCGATCCGCTCGCCGTCGCGCTTCAGCATCTCCGCGGCGAAGACGGCCGAGAGATAGGCGTCCCGGCGCAGGGCGAGGATGCGGGCGCGCTCGGCGCCGGGCAGGTCCCCGCCCGCGAGGCGCGCCTCCTTCTCCAGGCCGTAGGTGCCCCCGAAATCGCGCACGACGCCGAGCCAGGTCTTCTCGATGAACTGGAACAGCCCGGTCGCCGAGGAGGTCTGGGCCTGGACCTCGGTCGCGAAGCTCGATTCCTTGTCGGCGATGGCCATCAGGAGCACCGGGTCCATGCTCGTGATGCGCGCCGCCCGGACGATCTTCTCGACGAGGTGGCGCCGGATGCGCATCGGCCCGAAATTGAGGAGCTCGTCCGGATTGCGCGGGCCGGAGGATTCGAGGGCCACGGCGAGCGAGGCGTAGGCCGCGAGCTCCGGCCGGTCGGAGGCGCGCTTGCGCGCGTCCGAGAGGTCGCCGGAGAGGATCGACTTGCCCACGGAGGAGGCGAGCTTCACGGAGGGCCGCGCGATCGGCCGCGCCTCGGCGAGCGGCACCCGCTTCAACTCGACGCCCGAGGGCACGAGCCGGATGACGGGTGTGAGGGGTGAGGCGGGCGCGGCGTCGACGTCCGAGACGTCGTAGAGCTGCTCGGCCACGTCCTGCGAGACGAGGAGGACCGGCTCGTCGGCGGCGAGCGAGAGCAGGGCGGTCGCCTGCACGAGATCGGGATCCTCCTCCGGCTCCGCCGGCACGAGAAGCCAGCCGATGCCGATCGCGAGGCAGACGAACACCCCGATCAGGCCCGCCCCGAAGATCGGCCGCCGCTCGAGGTCGGGCAGGCGCAGGAACGAGGTCAGGGTCCGCCAGGGCGTCTCGGCGGCCTCGTCCCGGCGGGGAATCACCCGCGTCGCCCGCTCGGCGTGCAGCCTCTCCGCGGTGAACGCGGACACGGCCTCGAACCAGTCGATCGCGGGCTGCCCCTGCGCGCCCTCGCCCTCGAGCTGCGCCACGCGCTCGTCGAGGTGCTCGGCGAGGAGCCGCGAGGTCTCCAGGGCGCGGGCGAGGTCGGCGGGCTTCGCCGACCGCCCCCGGGCCCGGGCGTCGATCGCGTAGAACCAGTGCTGCAGCGGCGGTTGCGGCTTGGAGAAGGGGGTCCCCTGGCAGGGATAGAGCTTGAAGCCGCAACTCCGGCAGGCGAAGGCGCGGTGCTTGCGCGTCGCCTCGAAGCCCGCCTCGCGGCCGCAGGCCTCGCAGGCGCGCTCCCCGTGCCGCAGCCGCATCACCTCCGCCAAGCAGGCGTCTTCCGAAACGCTGCCTGCAAAGGTCTCGAACGCCGTCACGTCAGATCCCCCGGCGCGACATCAATCGTTCCGCCCTGGTCATGCGCGGACGATCTGTTGTTTTCGCCCGGAACGCAATCGAAAACCGGATCGAGTACGGTATGGGCGGTGATACGCCGGTCTTCACGCGCGTCAGGCCCCGTTGCTGAGCTTGAAGTACTTGACGCTGATGCCGATCGGGCCGCTCTTCGCGGCGTCTTCGGAGACGAGCTTGAAGAAGCGGTCGGCGCTGATCCCGCCGGCCTTCACGGCCGCCATCGCGCCGGCGAGCGGGCGGTGGCTCGCCAGCGCGACGACGAGTTGCGGCTGCGCGTCCGCGCTGCGCTCGTTGCCGACGACGCGCAGCTTGGCGGTGAGGGCGTCGCCGGCCTTCTTGGCGTAGGCGGCGAGGCTGTGGACGGTCCCCTCGTCCGAGATCAGCAGGAGCTCGACGGTGCGGTCCGCCTTGGTGTCGCTGGTCACGACGAGTTCGTCGCCGCTGCGCAGCGTATCCGCCTTGAGCGAGAGCGCGGGCTTGGCCGCGCCGCGCTGCGCGCCCTGCCGGGCGAGGTAGTCGACGAGGGGGCATTGCGCCGCCGTGATCTGGCGCAGGTTGATCTCCGGCTCGAAGCCGAGCGTGCGCTGGAACGCCTCGTCGAAGGCCATGAAGGGGGCGGGGGTCGAGCCGAAAGCCTCGATCGTCGCCTCGTTCATCGCCAGCGTCACGGGCGTGATGAAGAAGCACTGCCCGCCGCTGTAGCCGCGCAGGAAGTCGCGCACCTGGTCGAGGCTCGTCTCCCGCCGCTGCCGGCCCTGGGACGGAGGCGCCTCCGGCGACCCGCTCGGAGGCGGCAGGTGCGCGAGGGCGGGATCGTTGCGGGGGCGCTCGGGCGGCGGCTCTTCCAGCCGTGACTCCTCCTGCCTCTGCGGGTCCTGTCTCGGAGCATCCTGCCTCGAAGCATCCTGCCTCGGCGCATCCTGCCGCGGGCCGTCGACGGGCGGGCTCTCGCG
Organism: Methylobacterium sp. BE186; assembly: GCF_031457035.1. Lineage (NCBI taxonomy): Bacteria > Pseudomonadati > Pseudomonadota > Alphaproteobacteria > Hyphomicrobiales > Methylobacteriaceae > Methylobacterium > Methylobacterium sp. BE186. Next base: position 42,056 of record NZ_JAVDVV010000034.1, on the reverse strand, counting down.
GCGCGCCGTCTCGGTCCGGGGCTCTTGGCGCGGCCCTTGGAGTGGCTCTTGGCGCGGCTCGGGGCGCGCCGGGGGAAGTTCCGGCGGGAAGACGGGGGGCTCCGGGGCGAGCCGCGCGGCCTCGTTCGTCCGGTTCGGGCTCGCCGGCTCGGCGGCCCTCTGGCCGGGCTCGCCCCCGGTGCGGGGCCAGAGCCCGCCGAGATCGAGCGTGCCGGTGAGGAGCGCCGCCCCGAGCCCGCCGGCGATCAGCACGATCGCGGCGGCGCCCGCGAGGAGCCAGCGCCGGCCGCCGCTCGGCGCCACCTTCGGCACCCAGGCCGCGATCTCGGCCATGCTCTGCGGCCGGTCCTTCGGGTTCGGCTGCAGCATCCGCTGCAGGATCGTGCGCAGATCGGGATCGATCCCGGCGAGGTCCGGCACGCGACGGCGGCGGTCGATCACCTCGACATGGCTGTGGCCCATGTCGAGGATCTTGCCCCGCGCCGCCTCGGCCATGACGAGGCCGAGGCTGTAGATGTCCGATGGCGGGCCGACCTCGCCGCCGAACAGGCCGAGCTGCTCGGGCGAGACGTAGTTCATCTTGCCCGCGAAGCCGCTGCCGATCAGGGTTCCCTCGCCGAGCGGCGAGCGCGCGATGCCGAAATCGATGATCTTGGCGCGGGAGACGTCGCCGCCGGGCACCAGGACGTTGTCGGGCGAGAGGTCGCGGTGGACGATGCCGAGTTGGTGGGCGGCCTGCAGCCCCAGCGCCAAGCGGCGCATCAGGACGCAGATGTCCGGGGTGCCGAGGGCGCCGCGGCGGAGGATGTCGGAGAGCGACTCGCCCTCCACGAACTCCATCGCGAGGTAGGGAATGCCGAGGACGGGGTCGATCGTGAAAACGAAGTAGCGGACGATCGCCTCGTTGTAGAGGTTGTGCAGCGAGGCCGCTTCCTTGCGGAACAGGGCGAGCGCGGTGTCGTTCTGAGCGAGGTCCGGCCGCACGGTCTTGATCGCCACGACGTCGCCGGTGACGACGGCGCGGCCCCGGTAGATCTCCCCCATCCCGCCGGAGGTGATGTACCGGTCGATCTCGTAGATCCCGTTCAGGCGCGTCCCCGGCGTCAGCCGGAAATAGGGCCCTGGGGAGATGACAGTCTCGTCGCTCACGCGGATACCTCGTCGGGAGCGCCGGGGCCGTCGGGTCCGGGCGCTGGATCGTAGCGGACGACCACCACCGTCACGTTGTCGGTGCCGCCCCGCTCCAGGGCGAGGGCGACGAGGGCGTCGCAGGCCGCCTGCGGCTCGGCACCGTCGAGGCGCGCGCGGATGTCCTCGGGCTCGGCGTGGCCGGTCAGCCCGTCCGAGCAGATCAGGAAGGTGTCGCCCGGCTCCAGCACGCCGCTCGACAGCTCGATCTCCGGCTCCGGCCGCACGCCGACCGCGCGGGTGATGACGTTGCGCCGCGGCCAGGTCCTCGCCTCCTCGGGGGTGAGGGTGCCCGCGTCGATGAGCTGCTGGACTTCCGTATGGTCGCGCGAGAGCTGGAGGAGGTCGCCGCCGCGCAGCCGGTAGATGCGGCTGTCGCCGGACCAGACGCAGGCGAAGTTGCGCTCGAAGGCGAGGAGCACGGCGACGGTGGTGCCGATGACCCGGTCCCGCGCCTGCCCAATCTCCTGGATGGCCATGTTGGCGCGCAGGATCCGATCCTCCAGCCGCGCCAGGAGGTCGTTCGGGGAGACCGCGGCGCCGATCGAGGCGAGGCTCTCGACCACCGTCGTGCTCGCGACCTCGCCGGCCTCGTGCCCGCCCATCCCGTCGGCCACGGCGAAGACGCCGATCTCGGGCGCCAGGAGATAGCGGTCCTCGTTCAGCTGGCGGACCCGGCCCGTGTCGCTCAGGGCTGCGCAGCGGAAGGGGGAGGGTCCCGGCAGGCCGGGGGCGCCCGGCAGGGGCAGGCCGAGGGGATCGTTGGCGTCCTGCATCATGCGCGGCTAACCCTCCCGAATGACCCCGTGAGCATCGCGGCGAAACAGGCCGGATCGGGCAGGCCGCGGCTCGCCAGCGCGCGCGGCGCCACCTCCTCGCCGCCCAGCGTCCACCAGTAGGTCGCGCCGGCGCTGGAGCGCGCGATCCCGGCGGCGCGCAGGGCCGCGAAGGCCCCCCTCGCATCGCCCTCGGCGAGCGGGCCGGGGAGGGCGGCGCGGGGCCATTCGGCGATGCCCTCGGGCAGGGCCGGGGGCGGTGCCGCGGCCGGCCTGCCGAGCGCCTTCAGCGCCTCGCTGACGCTCTCGAGGCCGGTGCCGGGGGCGAGCGCGGACAGGAGGATGTCCTCGACGGCGCCCATCCAGGCATCCTGCGGGTCGATGTCCGGGGGCACCCAATGCTCGTCGGCCTCGGCGCAGGCGAAGGCCGCCAGGGGGAAGTAGCGCCCGACCCCGTCCACCGAGGGCATCAGGGCGCCGAGCGTCGTCGCCCCGCAGACCTCGTGCCCGAGCCAGAAGCGCCAGATCGGCGCCCGCAGGAAGGCGGGCTGCCACTCGGCCCCGAGGCTCGCCCGGCTCGCCGCCACGCCCTGCTGGAGCCAGGGCTCGACGGTCGCGAGGAACTCGCGCGAGGCCCCGGGGGCGATGAAGTCGCGCTTGGCGGGGAGCTTCCCGTAGAGGCCGCAGCGCATGGCGGTCAGATGCCGGAGGGGCAGCGGAATTCGCGCAGGGCCGGCAGCGCGAAGGGGTTCAGGAGCGAGCTGACGTTGATCTGGTAGGAGAGCTGGCGCCCGCCGATCACGAAGGTGGCGACGATGTTGTCGCCCTGCTTCAGCACCGAGCCCGTGTCGAGGGCCCGGAAGAGGGACCACGCCCCCGTCTTCTCCATGACGATCGGCTGCGTGTTGTAGCCGAAATCGAGGGTGATCGCGGTGCGGCCGAGCCCCGCCGGGCCGGGCCATTGCATGGTGACGGGGGCGTTGACGCCCTGCTGCGTCTCGAGCGCCGTGCCGTTCACGTCGAGCCGCGCCTTCTGGACGTCGGCGCTCAGCGTCAGCGGGGTCACGGCGAAGGCGAAGGCCGGCATGTTGCCGCCGGTGGGGAAGAAGGCGTCGCGGATCTCCGCGGCGCGCTGGAACTCCCTGAGGGTCGCGGCCGAGAAGGAGCGGGCGACCTGATCGTCCTGCCGCCAGACCCATTGCGGGCGCGAGCGGTCCGCCCGGGCCGCGAGGTTCTGGGTGAAGAAGCGGTCGAGGATGCCGCCGGGGCCGAACAGCCGCGCGAAATCGGCGATCGGCGTCTCGCGGTCGCTCGTCCGGACGAAGGGGTAGCGGTTCGTCACGATCTGCTGGCAGTCGCGGATCACCTGATCGCCGAGCGACTGTGCCACCTGCGAGACGGCCGCCCCCGTGGCGCTGCCCTCGAACTCGTTGGCGATGCCGCGGATCATCGGCTCGAAGGGCGGGGGGAAGCGGGCGGCGAGCGCCCGCAGGGAGCGGGCCTGCGTGACCAGGGCGATGTTGGCCTGCGCCGCCTCGGCCGGGTTGAGGGCGGAGAGCGCCGCGTTCTTGATCTCGTTGAGGTTGGCGATCAGTTGGTCCGTGGCCCGGCGGCCGGCCTCGCCGTCGAGGAGGACGTGGAAGGGCCGGAAGGCCGCCTCGATATTGGCGCCGGGGGCCTCGTTCGTGGGCACGGCGAAACGGTCGCGGCCGCCGCCGCGCCCCTCCATCCCGAGGCGGCCGAGGGCGGTCGCTGTCGAGGCGAGGCCGGAGGGGAGCCGGTCCGTGACCGCGCGCTCGGCGGCATCCGCCGCCGCCTTGCCGGCGATGGCCTTGGCCCGGCCCGCCCGCCCGTCGCCGTCCTTGCCCTTGTCGGCCGGGCGCTCGCGGGTGAGCTGCGTCTCGTCGCGCAGCGATTCGAGCATCTGGCGCAGCGGCGAGGTCGGCGCCGCGACCGCCTGCAGCGCGAGGTAGCGCGGCTTGTCGCTGAGGAGCGCGCGCATCTTCAGCTTGGCGAGCGCCTGCTTCCAGGCGGGCACGAAGTCGCGGGCGTAGAGCTTGAGGAGGTCGGCGAAGAGCGAGCCGTACTGCGCCGTGTAGGCCTGCTGCTCGCCCGAGGGGCCGAGCACCCAGCGGTCGCGGTCGGCGGCCTCGGCCACGTCTCCGAACCGGTCGATGAACGCCTCGAAGAACCCGTCATAGGTGAAGAAGAACGGCACCCGGACCCGGTCGAGGTCGCCGCCGCCCACCACCTCGAAGACGAGGGAGGTGTCCGGCCCGCCGGCCCTCAGCGCCGTCCAGTCGCGCTGGGAGGCGGCGCGGGCGTCCGATTTCAGGAGCTCGTAGGCGCGCTCGGCGATGCTGAGGCGGGCGAGCGCCCGCTGGCAATCGTCGACGAGGGATTGGTTGACCGAGACGAGGAGCGGCGTGCCGTCCTCGAGGTCGAGCATCGCCCGCAGGTGCTCCTCGAGGAGTTCGCGCCCCTTCGCGTAGCCGGCGCCGGGGAAGAGGTTCTCCGCCCAGTCCCGCCGCATCCAGGCGAGCACGAGGTCGCGGTCGGGCGGCGCCTCGGGGCGCCCGCCGACCATGAGGTAGACCTTGAGCGCCTCGTAGAGGAAGCCGGGATTGTTGCGGTTCGCCTCCAGCTGCTCCTCCAGGCGGAAGATCAGGCGCGGCCGCAGGAGCCGCTCCAGCCCGGTGTGGTAGGCGGTCAGCGCCGCGGAGTTGAGGCGCTCGCGCTGGCTCAGGCCGAAGGTGGCGAGCGTCGGCGCGGATTCCTCGCGGAAGGCGTAGCCCGCGGGCATGTAGCGGAGCGTGTTGAGGAGCGGCACCACGCGGGCGAGGTTGCGGTCCGCGACCACGGGCTCGCGCAGGATCTCGGCCGCCTCGCCCTGGTACTTGGCGAGCAGGACGTTGCTCTGCTGCACGAGCTGGCTGTTGCGCAGGTAGCTCGTCCACCACAGGCCGACGAGGAGCGCCGAGGCGAGGGCGAGCCCGCCATAGGCGGCGAGCCGGGTCAGGTTCGAGCGGCGCACGGCGGCCCGGTCGGTCGAGACCCAGCCCGCCTCGCCGATGATCACGGTCTTGAGGAGGTCGGTGAGGAAGTAGCTCCGGCCCTGGCCCGAATAGGCGCCGGCCCCGACATCCTCGGAGCCGAAGCTGCGCGAGAGCGAGCCGATCAGCTGGTCGATCGGGGTGCCGTTCTGCGTGCCGGAGGTGAAGTAGAAGCCGCGCAGGGTCGCGTTGACGTGGTAGCGCGAGGGCTCGAACACGCGGTTCAGGAAATCGACCACGTGCGCCTTGGTCGAGGCGAGCTGGGAGGGGAAGCCGAACAGGACGACGCGGGCGGTGGGGTTCGGCTCCTCCTGCAGGCGGTCGGGCAGCCACTCGTTCAGGCGCTCGACCAGCGCGTCGAACTCGGCCGGCACGTCGCCGATCATGTTGCGGGTCTTCTCGTCGGTCTGGAAGGTGTGACCCCAGACCATGCGGCGGTCGATTTCGGGCAGGTGGGCGAAGAAATCCGTGAAGCCCGCCAGGAGGTCGGCCTTCGTGAAGACGACGTAGACCGGGAAATCGATGCCCAGGCGCTCGTTCAGCTCGAGGAGCCGCTTGCGGACGGCGTTGGCGTGGGCGACGACCTCCGCCTCCCCGCCGCGGAGGAGATCCTCCAGGCTGATCGCGACGATGACGCCGTTCACCGGCTGGCGCGGCCGGTACTTCTTCAGGATGTCGAGGAAGGCGGTCCAGCTCTGGCGGTCCGAGCGCGGGTCGGAATCCTGCGTCGTGTAGCGGCCGGCGGTGTCGATGAGCACCGCGTCGTCCGTGAACCACCAGTCGCAGTAGCGCGTGCCGCCCGCGCCCGCCACCGCCTCGGGCGTGGCGCCGCGGCTCAGGGGGAACTTGAGGCCGGAATTGACGAGCGCCGTGGTCTTGCCCGAGCCGGGAGGGCCGATGATCACGTACCAGGGCAGCTCGTAGAGGTGGTCGCCCTTGGCGCCCCGCACCTTGCGCAGGGTGGCGAGCGCGTCCCGCATCGAGGCCTGGAGCACCGTGCCGTCGTTCTCGGCCTCGTCGCCGGCGGCGACCTCCGATTCGAGGGCCCGGATCGCCTTGCGCCGCTTGTAGAGCTCCCAGCCGACATAGCCTCCCGCCCCGAGGAGGATCGCGAGGCACAGGATCGCGCGCGCCCAGACCGGCTCGAGCGGGCGCACATCCCCCACCGCGACGAGGGGCCCGGCCCACCAGAACAGCGCGCAGAGGGCGAGGGCGCCGATCGCGGTGGCGGCCAGACGAAGCCAGGCGGCGAGACTCATGACGGCAGGCTCATGACGGACGGCTCACGACGGACGGCTCGGGCGGGACGGCTCTCGGGCGCTCATGGAAGGGGCTCTCGGCGGGGGATCTCGGCAGGGGCTCTCGGACCGGCGATCAGCCGCCGCGGGGGATCAGGATCTCGACCCGGCGGTTGCGCGCCCGCCCGTCCGGCGAATCGTTCGGGGCGATCGGGACGTCGGCGCCCTTGCCCTCGACCTCGACCCGCTCGGGCCGGGCGAGGCCCGCCTTCATGACCTGTCCGACCGCCTTGGCGCGCTCCAGCGAGAGGTGGAAGTTCGAGGGGAAGCGGACGTTCTTGATCGGGGCGCTGTCCGTGTGCCCGACGACCTTGATGCCGCCCGGCTGCCCGTCGAGGAGCTTCGCCAGACGCTCGATCAGGGTGCGGAACTCGGGCTTCACGGCGGCGTCGCCCGGCGGGAAGAGCGCCGCGGCGATGCGCACCACGATGGTGTTGCCCGCCTCGCTCACCGAGATCTTCTGGCTCGCGATCTCGTCCTGGAGGGCGCTGCGCAGCTTCGCGGTGGGGCTCGTCGGCGGCGGAGGGGGCGGGGGCGGGGGCGGCGTGTAGATGCGGCGCTGGATGCCGAGCTCGGTCGCCGGATGCACGGAGACGAGGGCGGTCGCCGCCGCCTCGGTGCTGCCGGCCAGCATGAAGCGGAGCAGGATGTAGAAGCCGAGGAGCAGGACGGCCACGACGGAGCCGATCGCCCAAAGCGGCACCTGGAACTGGGCGATGGCCGCCGCGAGGCTGCGGCCCTGCCAGCGCGGGGAGACCTCCCGGTTCGCGGGCCGCGTCCGCCGGAGCATCTCGTAGAGGTTGCGCTGAATCTGCTGCAGGGTCGCTGCGCCGCCCGCAGAGGTGCGGTGGATGCCCTGGAAGCCCATCGCCAGGCAGGCGTATTGCAGCTCCAGCAGGTTGTAGTTCCCGTGCGGGTCGACTTTGGCCCGGTCGAGCTCCTCGAAGAAACGCACGCCGCCCGTCCGCTCGCCGAAGAAGCGGCTCAGCATGCTGTACTGCGTCCAGACGTGGCGCTCGTCGGTGGGGATGTTCTGCACGACGTCGTCGGCCGTGGCGCAGACGATGTACTTGGCGGTCCGGGTCTGCTCGGCCGGCGCGCCCGCGGCGCGGGCATCGGCCTCGAAATCCTCGATCGCCGACGCGACCTGCTCCATCAGGTTCGCGAAGGAGGCGCGCGAGAGCTGCACGCGCAGGCGGCCGAACAGCAGCAGGAGGGGGCCCGCCGCCTTCAGGTACGGGTTCTGGTTCGGCGCGACGACGATGTCCCGCTTGAGCACGAGCGCCCGCCCGCGCTCGGCCGGCGGTGGCGGAGGGGGAGGGGCGGCCGTCGAGGACCACGCGTCGGCGGCGCTCGGCTGGCCCTGCCGGCCCGGCTCCGGCGGGGCGCCGTATCCCGGCGGCGGATAGGCCGGGGACGGGGCCTGCGGCGCCTGCGGGGAGAGCGTGTCCGGCCCCGGCCGCCGCCCGGCCGGGTTCGGGACGATGATCGTCCGGTCTCCGCGCCCGAACGGGTCGGAGGGGCTGCTCATCGCTCACCCCGCCCGCGATGCCGCGATCCGGGCCGGGCCGGCGCGGTCATTGCCTCCCCTCCTGGACGGCCCAGAGCTCGAGTTGGAGGTCCGGCCACTCGCCGGCGAAGTGGAGGCCGATCGAGCTCGCGACGCTGAATTCCGGCCAGAGCGGCGAGTGCCGGTCGAGCCGGAAATAGACGTGATCGGTGATCGCGCGGATCTGCGGCGGCGGCGTCGGCAGGTGGACGAGCGGCACGCCCGGGAGGTGGGCGTGCACGATCTCGTTCATCTTCGTGTTCGGGCCGACCTTGAAGAGGTTCGGGAACTGGTTCTGGATTTCGGTGAGGGGCCGGCGCGCGGAGACCTCGATGATGAGGGTCGCGTTGCGGAACAGGTTCCGGTCGCGGATCGTCGAGATGAAGGCGTTCGGCGCCCGTTCGAGCAACTCGAGGCGGATGGCGCGGCGGCCGAGATGCGCGCTCAGGAAGTGCTGGATGTCGCGCAGGACCGGTTCGAACACCATCTCCAGGGCGTCGTGGTCGTAGGCCGGGTAGGTCTGGGCGCGCCGACCCGCCGTGGCGAAGGTCGCGAGCTCGCCCGCGATCCGCAGCAACTCCTCGAAGAGCCGCTCCGGATGCACGTAGCGGGATTCCCGGAAGTGCTTCAGCACCGGGATGTGCCGGTTCAGGACCTGCAGCATGAAGTAGTCGGCGCTCTGCAGGCCGCCGCCGGCGGTCGGGTCCGCCGCGTAGCGGGCGAGTTCCTCGAGCTTGTTGTCGATCCAGCCGATCACCCGGTCGATCCAGCCCGTCGCCACGGGGTGCGCGGCGCAGGTGAGGAGCGGGGGCGCGAAGCGCTCGTCGAACACCACGGCCCGGTCGCGGACCTCGACGACGCGGGCGATCGGCAGGCCGACATAGCCGGGCTTCGCGCTGCGCCGCAGCTCGAAGGACAGGCGCGGATGCGCCACGTCGATCTCCTCCTCGGATCGGAGCGCCGAGGTCGAGTCGATCAGGGTCTCCTGTCCGGGATACCAGCGGCTCGCGCTCTCGGCGTCGGCGGCCTCGACCTCGCGGCTGTTCGGCGCGGCCACCGGCATCATCAGCCAGAGCATCTGCTTGGCCGCGTCCTCCGGCACGTCGATCGGCGGCGGCAGGGGCGATTGCCCGGGTATGTCGAAGGGCGTCCCGTCCGGCAGGATGCCGACGGCGCGGCGCACGGAGAAGCGACTCTGCTGCGCGAGGTCGCGGTCGATCTCGAGTTGAGAGAAACCCCAAGGATAAGGGGCGAGATACCGCACGCGGCTCTCGACTAGACTTTCGAGATATCGATCGTTCTGCTGCAGGTGGTGCGGACGGAGAAACAAACCCTCCGACCAGACAACCTTACTGTTCCAGGACATTCGCCGCGGCCCCTTCCGGCGATGTTGTATAACCGTGCGGCCACCGCCTGTCAGCCAAACACACCGGTTTTCCGCATATTCCAAGCCACTGTCATGGACGCGCATCACTCCCGCGAAAAGGGTATCGGCGAGCGAATCCTTCCCGAATCGGCCGCCAGTGCAGTTTTGAGAGGATCTGTTTACGCTTCGGGCGGGATCGGGACGGTCCGGAGCGGGCCGCCTCAGGCGCGCTCAGGCGCGCGCCGCGATTCAAATGCGGATCACGAATCGCTTTGCCGCCAGCCCCCCCGGGCCTTTCGGGGCCGGGCCAGCCTGTGCGGGGCGGGCGTTCAGCCCTTGCCGCCCCGGTCGTAGCATTCGGCGAAGAAGACCATGAACGCGTCGACCATCCCGTCCTCGTGGGCGGCGGTCATCGCGTCCCAGCGCGTGGCGTAGAGGTCCCAGAGGCGCGCCTTGCGCGAGCCGAGCAGGGCGCCGAGACCCTTGTCGTCGCCCATCGACGCCTCGACCGCCTCGGGATCGAGGTCCTGCAGCAGGAGGCGCAGCGCGTGCTGCATGGCCGAGTAGACCTTGACCTGATGGGTCTTGAGGTCGCGGAAGCCCTCTTCCATCGCCCGGCGGGCGGGCAGGTAGCCGCTCGTCGGGCGCCCGAACAGGATGCGCAGGGCGTCCTCGGTCGTCGGCGTGAACTTCAGCGGGTTGTTGTCGAGGGCCTGGATCATGGTCTGGCTGGAGGCGCGCGCCACGCGCTTCGCCTCGGCGCGGGCGGCGAGAAGCTGCTTCAGGTTCTCGACCGAGAGCCGGGTGAGGGCGCCGAGCTCCTCCGCGAGGTCGCCGGCATCGCGCCACTCGAAGATCTCGGGCGAGACGCCCGCACCCTTGGCGAAGCGCGCGACGAACTCGTCCGCGCCGCTCGCCGGCGCATTTCGGGCGCCGGAGGCCGGAGCCGATCTCGGCGGCGGGGTGAAGGCCGGCTCCTGCACCGGGGCGGGGACCCGTGATTCCGCGGGATGTGCGGGCTCGCGCCCGCTGGAGATCCCGAGGGAGGGCTCGCCCCAGGGCCGGTCCGGCGTCGGCGGCGGCGTGACGGGACCGCCCGGCGCCTCCTCCGCCCAGAGGGAGCCTCCCGGCATCGGCCGGGGCCTGCCGGAATCCGGCGCCCCGGCGGGCGGCCAGCCGCCGGAGGGCGGCGGAGCGGGCGTCTGGACGGAGGGAAGCGGCGCGAAATCGGCCCCCTCCGTCTCGGGCGCCGGGATATGGACGGACCATTCGGCGAAATCGACCTGGGCCGGCCCGTTGCGCTCCTTCGGCATGAACTTGCGCGGGTCCTCACCCGGGGCGGCATCGCCCGCGCCGCCCCAGAGATCGCCCGTTCGATGATCGGTCGGGTGAGCGACCGGGACCGGGGCGGGGGCCGAGGACAGGCCACTCTCGCCGTCGATCTCCACGCGGATGATGTAATGCCCGATATAGAGGCGGTCGCCGCCCCTCAGGCGGTAGGGCTCCTGCAGGCGCTGGGCGGTCTGGTTCACGAAGGTTCCGTTGCGCGACACGTCGTGCAGCCAGTAGGCGCCCTCGCGCCACCGCACCTCGCAATGCTTGCCCGAGATCGCCCGGCCCGGGTCGGGCAGGGGCCAGTCGAGATACTGGTCGCGGCCGATGTCGATGCCCCGCGTCCCGTTCACCGTGTAGGCGAGGGGACCGCCGTCGGGCAGGCTCGTGACATTCTCGATGATGAGACTCAGCGGCATCGGGCCGAACCTGCTCCGGAACTCGTGTCAGCGCTACAGGAAGACGCCGCGCGGCGCACCCACGGGCGCCGCGCGGCCGGGCGTGATCCGGCGCGCCGCATTCAGGCCTCCTGCGGCACCTGCATCAGGCGAAGGCCGCCCTCGAGGCAGCGCCGCAGCCGGTCGGCGCGCTCCCGGGCCGTGACGCGCGCGAGAGCGCTCAGGATCGCCACCCGGACCGCCTTGGCGGTGTAGTGCGGCGCGGCGAGCACGGCGGCCTGGCCCGGCCGCGCGATGTTGCCCCCGGACCACCCGGCCGCCAGGGCGAGCCAGGTCGTCGGCAGGCGCCGGTCCGCTTCGGCGCCGAGGGTGAGGGCGGCGAGGCGGCGCTCCTCCTCCGGCTCGTGCACCCAGGCCTCCGCGGCCTGCAGGGCCGCATCGGACGTTTCCGGCCCGGGGATCAGCAGCCGGACGCATTGGCACGCCCACCAGACCGCCTCGCGGCGCCCGAGCACGTAGGCGCAGAAGGCAACGCCGTCCTCGGGCGTCTCGCTGGTGCCGAGGGCACGCAGGTAGGTGTGGGGCGGCTCGCTCGTCGGAGCCGCCTCCATGTCGTCCCGAAGGGTCGGGAGCGCGTCGAAGACTTCCTGGGCGGTGCTGAAGCGCAGCCTCGTCATGGACGCCTCAATTGATCTTGATCAGCGGGGCGGTCTGGACGATGTCGGCCGCGCCCTCGAGCTTGATCTCGCCGGACTCGATCTTGATCGTGGCGGGCGTCATGGTGATCTTGCTCGCGCCGACTTCGAAGGTGATCTGCAGGCCGGCCTTGAAGTGGATCTTCTGGGCGATGTCGGCGTTCCAGTTGCCGCTCTCGACCTTCAGCTTCTCGTCGCCGTTCTTCAGGGTGGTCGCGCGGGCGGGCGAGCCGACCGGGGTCTCGAAGGTCTCGCCGATCACCCGCGTCTCGGCGTGCCGGACGACCGAGTCGTGGTCTTTCTCGGCCCGGAACTTGACGTTCTCCTGGCCCTTCTTGTCCTCGAACAGGAACTCGTTGTAGCCGTTGTGGCCCTTGGTCGAGTCCGACTTCACGCCGGAGATCGTCTTGTTGGCCGGCAGCGCGTAGGGGAACGCGTAGTCCTTGTTGTAGACCGTGCCGACGACGAGCGGCTGGTCCGGGTCGCCCTCGAGGAACTCCACGACGACCTCCTGGCCGACGCGGGGTATGAACTGCCAGCCCCAGGCCTTGCCCGCCCACATCTGCGCCACCCGGACCGGGCGCGAGATGCGCTTCTTGTCCCGGTTCCAGTGGAACTGGACGAAGATCCGGCCCTCCTCGTCGACGTCGATCTCCTCGCTCTTGAACTTCTCGCGCGCCACGACGATCGCGGTCTGCGGGCCGCGGATATGGGGCTTCGGGGTGACGATCGGCGCGCGGAAGGGGCGCGAACTCTTCAGAAGCTCGTAATGGCCGTGATAGACCTCTTCGGGCGAGGCCGCGCCCGTCGAACTGAACTGCTCGGCGACGAAGGCGTGCGTGGCGCGCACGACGAGATACTCGTCGTCGTCGGTCGGATGCTGGTTCAGGCTGAACAGGCCCCCCGGATAGAGGCTGACGGCGTCGCCCGCGGCGTGGCGGCGATGGTCCAGGGCCTGCTCCGCCTCGAGCCGCACCTGCGCGAAGCTCTTGCCGCGCCCGCGCTCGGTGTAGCGGCCGGGGTAATCGTAGGATTCGAGGCTCGCCTCCGCGTACGCCTCCGAACCCTGCGCATCCGCCTTGAGGTCGGCGGTCGGCTTCATGTAGTCGAAGTCGTTGAGCGTGTACTTGCCGGTGCGGAACCGCCGCTCCGAGACCCAGTGGTAGATGTGCTCCCCGCTGCGCTGGTTCTGCCCGTGATGGGCGATGAAGGGGAGCCTGCCGCCCGCGGCCGCCACCTTCTCGTGGCACGATTTCGAATCGGCGATGACGAGCAGGTGCTGGCTCTCCGAATGCATGTAGAAGGTGTAGAGGCCGAATTCTTCCATCAGGCGTGAGACGAAGGCGAGATCGGTTTCGCGGTATTGCACGCAATACTCGATCTTGGGATAATCGCCGCGATTGGCCTTGATCTTGTATTTGCTGAAGCTGCAATCGGCGAAGACTTCCTCGATGATGTCGAGGACGTTCTTCTCGTTGAAGATCCGGCAATTCGCCTTGCGCCCGAGCAGCCAGAACCAGGGCCGCAGCACGAGACGGTAGGCGAACAGGTCCTGCTGCACGCCGATCCACTGCGCCTCGACGAGGACGCCGTTGAAGTGCCGGACGGCGCCTTCGTAGCTTTGCAGGCTGGCGGTACAGAGTTTTCCAATGGATTGCGAGAAGTCAATATTTCGCTGTGGGCTGAGAGCCTCGATCCTGTACTCGAACGCCTCGCTCAGGCCCTCGTCCGCTTCCATCCGCGACAAGACAAGTTTGTCACCGGATACCGGAGTCTTCAGGCGCGCGATCCGCGTTTCCTGTGACGGCGTTGATTGCATTCGAGCGTTTTCCGGTTTTCGATGAACAGGCGATCACGCAGACTTGACAGTACCGGAACCGGGCCGCATAGTCGACTCGCTGCTATGGGGAATGACGATGGCGCGGCTGGTTTCTGGATTGGGCTGGAGTCTTGGCTTCGCCTGCTGCGTTCTCGCATCTGTTGCGTCTGCACAGACTAAGCCGGCCTACAGCGCCTCCGACATCGAGCGGCATTTCTCCGAAGCGAAGGATCTCGGCCCGTCGCGGGCGCTCTGCATCGGTGCCGACAGCGAGTGCGCGAAGTCGGCGCCCTCCCGCCCGAAGATCAGCAGCGGCTTCGACCTGATCGTCAACTTCGACTACAACTCGGATACGCTGACGCCGGGCGCGCGAGCCAATCTCGACGAGTTCGCCAAGGCTCTGCGCGGCGCGCAGCTCGGCCATTCCGGCTTCATGATCGAGGGCCATACCGACGCCAAGGGCGGCGAGGCCTTCAACATGGACCTGTCGTCCCGCCGGGCGCAGGCCGTGACGCGCTACCTCGCCGAGCGCGGCGTCGATGCCGGGCGGCTCGAGGCCAAGGCCTTCGGCAAGTCCAAGCCCCGCGCGTCCGACCCCTCGGATCCCGTCAATCGCCGGGTCGAGGCGCGCATCCGCGAGGACTAGGCCGGATCGCACGTCCGGGCCGTTCGGCCGCCCCGCGGCGAACGGCCGATGGCAGCCACCGTCCGTCGGCGCGACCTCTCGACCGAGCGCGAGTCTGATCCGGCACCCCTGCCATGGCTTCCCTGAACTTCGCCGAGTTCGAGCGACCGCTCTCGGCCGACGCGCCCTGCGGGCCGGACCTCGACCTTGAGGGCGACGCGGATTTCATGCAGCTGATGGCGCGCGTGGAGTACGTCCTGCCGGCCGCGTTCCTGAAACGGAACGAGGAGGGCATGGTCGAGCAGTTCGACCGCTCCAGCATCGATTTCAAGGCCGAGTTCGCCGCCCTGAACGGGCTCCTCAAGCGCACGCGCGACCTGCGCCTGCTGACCTTCGCGGGCCGCCTCCTCGCCCTCGACCGGAACCTCGCCGATTGCGTGCGCTGCCTCGACCTGATCGCGACCCTGCTCCGCGACCAGTGGGACAGCGTGCATCCGCGGGGCGAGGAAGGGGATTTCGGCTATCGGATGGCGGTCCTGCAGGCTCTCGACGACATGCCGACGATGGTCCTGCCGCTCCAGTATCTGCCGCTCGTCTCGCACCGGCGCTTCGGCGGGATCAGCGGCCGGACGATGATGGTGGCCACCGCCGCCGCGTCGGCGCGCGAGGACGAGGCGACCCTCGATCGCTCCGACCTAGAACGCGCCCTCCGCGAGGCCGATCCGGACGATGTTGCGGCCGCCCGGGAGAGCGCGCGGCGTCTCGGCGAGACCGCCGCGGAGATCGGGCGCATCAGCGCCGAGCGGGCCGGCGGCTCGGGAGCGGCCCGGCTCGACCGGCTGGTCGAGTTGGCCGAGGGGATGCTGCGCGCCTTCGCGGATGTCTCTCCGGCCCCGGCGATGCCGGCCCCGGCAGAGGAGGGGGCTGCCGCGCCGTCAGTCGGTCCGGCTCCCGCGGCGGCTCTGCCCACGGGCGCCATCACGGGGCGTGCCGCCGCGGCTGCCGCCCTGGCGGCTGTGAGCGACTATTTCCAGCGCCACGAACGGTCGAGCCCTGCCGCGCTGCTGGTGCGTCAGGCCCAAAGGCTCATCGGCCTGCCCTTCCACGAGATGCTGCGCGCGCTGGTGCCGAACCACGCGGGCGAGGCGAGCCTCTATATCGGCCCCAAGCCCGGATCCTCGTTCGAGTTGCGCATCGACCGGATCGCCGAGCTCATCGGCGAGGACGAGCTCTTCCTCGATCTCGAGGACGCGCCGGTGCCCGTCTTCGAGGTGGCCTCGCGCGCCGCGGCCGTCGCTCTCCTCCGGGAGGTCGCCGCCTATTACCGGACCTACGAACCCTCGAGTCCGATACCCCTCTTCACCGATCGTGCGTGTAGCCTCGTCAACCAGGACTTCCTCAGCATCCTGACCGACGTTCTACCGGGTATTCGTCTCTCACGCGATACGGATTAAAGCTTGATGGTGAGACTGGAAGCTTGACATTGGCCGGCGTGTGGATTTTATCGTCTATGCAATCGTGGGTCCGAATCTGAGGAAGAGTCGCGGCGGATTCCATCCGAAGCATTCCTCGCACGAATGATGCTCCCCTTTTTCGCGCTCGGCAGTCGTCGCACCTGCAGGAGTCCCGGATGTCCGACTCGAGTCAGAAATTCATCAAGCGGAATCGCCCGCCGCGCGTGCACATCACTTACGAAGATCCCTACGACGCGGAGAAGAACGTCGAGCTTCCGTTCGTGATGGGGGTGATGGCCGATCTCTCGGGCAACGATCCCGGCACCGCCAAGGAGAAGGTCGGGGACCGCAAGTTCACCGAGTTCGACATGGACAATTTCGATCGCCGGATGAAGGCGATCAATCCGGGCGTGGCGTTCCGCGTGGCGAACCGCCTGTCGGACAATCCCGACGAGAAGCTCTCGGTGAACCTGCGCTTCGAGCGGATGGAGGATTTCAGCCCCGCCGCGGTCGCGCGCCAGGTCGAGCCGCTCGCCGAGATTTTGAAGGCGCGCGAGCAGCTCGCCAACCTGCTCCGCTACATGGACGGCAAGGCTGCGGCCAGCGACCAGATCCAGGCTCTCCTCGGCAATCGCGACCAGATGGCGGCGCTCAAGGAGCTCGTGGAGCGCACCCGCGCGGCCAAGGCCGAGGGCGGGGCGCAGGAGAACGGGGCCGCCCCGGCGGACGGGGCCTGAGGCGGGGCGAGAGAGCCCACCCGGCGAGCCGGGCGGGTTCGGTGACGGGGTGAGGCGCGTGGCGGGCGCGGGGCCGGGAGGCGGCCCCTCGACGCCGCGGCGGTGAGGGGTTTCGAGGGGCGACCATGTCGGCAGGAATGGCAGGCTTCGAGCCGCAGCGGGACGACGCCGCTGTACAAACCAGCGAGCTCGGCGAGTTCGCGGATCTCCTGAAGCAGAGCTTCAAGCCGCGCAGCAAGGACGCGCAGACCGAGGTCGAGAGCGCGGTCGTCACGCTCATCAACCAGGCGCTCGCGCATGGCGACGTCGTGAAGACCGACGTCCTCGACACGATCGAGGCGATGATCGCGCAGCTCGACCGGAAGCTGACCGATCAGGTCAACGCGATCCTCCACGCGGAGCCGTTCCAGCAGATCGAGAGCGCGTGGCGGGGCCTGAACTACCTCGTCTTCAACTCGGAGACGGACGCGACGCTGAAGATCCGGGTGCTGAACGCCTCGAAGACCGAACTGTACCGCGAGCTGCGCCAATATCCCGGCGCCCGCTGGGACCAGAGCCCGCTGTTCAAGCAGGTCTACGAGGCGGAGTTCGGCCAGCTCGGCGGCGAGCCGTTCGGCTGCCTGATCGGCGACTATTATTTCAGCCACCAGCCGACCGACGTGGCGCTGATGCGCGACCTGAGCAAGGTGGCGAGCGCCGCCCACGCCCCGTTCTTCGCCGCCGCCGACCCGACGCTCCTCGGCATGGACAGCTACACCGAGCTGTCGAACCCGCGCGACATCGGCAAGATCTTCGACACGCCCGATTACGCGGCCTGGAAGTCGCTGCGGGACTCGATCGATTCCCGCTACATGGGCCTGTGCCTGCCCCGCGTCCTCGCCCGCGTGCCCTACGGCGCACGGACGGAGCCGGTGGAGGAATTCGCCTTCGAGGAGGAGACCGACGGCCATACGGGCGACAAGTACGCCTGGATGAACGCGGCCTACGCGATGGCCGTGAACATCAACCGCGCCTACAAGGAATGCGGCTGGACGGTGCGCATCCGCGGCGTCCAGTCGGGCGGCGAGGTCGTCAACCTGCCGAGCCACACCTTCCCGACCGATGACGGCGGCGTCGACCTCAAGTGCCCGACCGAGATCGCGATCAGCGACCGGCGCGAGGCGGAGCTCGCCAAGGCCGGCCTGATCCCGCTGATCCACCGCAAGAACACGGACAAGGCCGCCTTCATCGGCGCCCAGTCGCTCTACAAGCCGAAGACGTATTTCGGTGAGAAGGGCGTCGAGCAGACGGCGTCCGACAATCTCTCGTCCCGACTTCCCTACATGTTCGCGGTCTCCCGGTTCGCGCACTACCTGAAGTGCATGGTCCGCGACAAGGTCGGCTCCACCAAGGAGAAGGATCAGCTGACGCGATGGCTGCAGGAATGGATCAACCAGTACGTGGACGGTGATCCGGTCAATTCCTCCGAGCAGACGAAAGCCCGCCGACCCCTCGCCGATGCGCGCGTCGACGTGTTCGAGAACGAAGAAAATCCTGGATACTACTCAGCCCGCTTCTACCTTCGGCCGCATTACCAGCTCGAGGGCATGGATATTGGGATGAGCTTGGTGTCACGCCTGCCCGCACCGGCGAAATAGCCCCTCCGCCCGCGCCCCGAACCGACGCTCGCGGGGCGCGGCGTCCTCTTCAGCATCGGCTGAGGTCAGATCGAGCGGACATCCCGAACGGACCCGCGCATCTCTGCGGGCAGATGGAGTAGTGTGACGATGGCCGTCGATATTTTCCTCAAGCTTGATGGCGTGAAGGGCGAGGCCCAGGACGCGAAGCACAGCAACGAGATCGACATCCTGGCTTGGTCCTGGGGTGCCTCGCAATCGGGAACCACGCATATGGGCTCGGGCTCGGGCTCGGGCAAAGTCGCGGTTCAGGATCTCAGCCTCACGAAGTACATCGACAAATCTTCGCCGACGCTGTTTCAGTTCTGCTGCAACGGTAAGCATATCGCGAAGGGCCAGCTCGTCGTCCGCAAGGCCGGCGAGAATCCGCTCGAGTACATCAAGATCGATCTCGAAAACATCATCGTTGCCAACGTGTCGCTGGGCGGGTCGGGCGGCGAGGATCGCCTCACCGAGAACGTGACGCTCAATTTCAGCAAGATCAAATACGTCTACACGCCCCAGGAGAAGAATGGCGCTCCTGGTCAAGCGGTCGATATCTCCTGGGACATCGCGAAGAACGTCTCGTCCTGAGAGCGCTCCGATACGGCTCTCGCGGCCCCGACGGCTTGAGGCCGATCGGGGCCGCGCCCCGCGGGCCGCCGCATCGCCTCCGCCGCATTCCGCAGGATCAGCCTGTCGCAGAAGCGAAGCCCTCAGATGACCAAGCGGGTCCGGACTCCGATCACGGAGGCGTTTCGTCTTGCGGCCCGGCAGCGTGACCGTGGGCAGGGGCGCCCTGCCGACGCGGCGCCGGAAGGCGCCCAACAGCCGCGCGCGATCGTCGGCCGCCGCTCCGTCGTCGCAGGGTCGATCTCGGAGAACGAGCTGCAGGAGATCGTCCAGTTCGATCTCGGATCGCTCCTCAACACCGTGAACTTCGCCGCGGGCACCGACCTCTCGGACCATCCGGAGGTGCGCCGCTCAATCCTGAATTTCGGCTTCCCCGACACGATGCACCGCTCGATCGACGAGCACTCGGTCAACGACATCGCCGACGAGATCGTCTGGGCGCTCTCGAACTTCGAGCCGAGGCTCGTTCCGGGCTCCGTCCGCGTCGACCGCGACCGCTTCATCGGCACCGAAACGCTGCGCATCCGCTTCGTCGTCTCCGCCGCCCTCGACATCGAGCCGCTCAGCCTGCCGGTGCAGTTCTTCGCCGATCTCGAGCGCGATACCGGCCGGATCGTGATCCAGCGCCGATGAACCAGGAATTCCTCGATCTCTACAATCGGGAACTCGCGGTCCTGCGAGACCAGGCGAAGGAGTTCGCCGAGGAGTTCCCGAGCCTCGCGGAGCGGCTCGGGGGCCTCCTGGAGGAGCGCTCGGACCCGATGATCCTCGGGATGCTGGAGGGCGCGGCCTTCCTCGCCGCCCGCGTCCAGCTGAAGCTCAAGCACGAATTTCCCGAATTCACCGCGAGCCTGCTCGAGCAGCTCGTTCCGAACTACCTCGCCCCGACGCCCTCCGCCCTGCTGGCGAAGGTGGTGCCCGTCTACGGCGATCCCGCCCTGCGCGAGGGCCGCCGCATTCCGCGCGGCGCCCTCCTCGATTCGACCTACAAGGAGATGCAGCGGCAGATCTCCTGCCGGTTCCGGACGACGTCCGACCTCACGATCTGGCCCTTCGAGATCGGGCGCGTCGAGTATTTCGCGTCGCCGGGCCCGATCCAGGCTCTCGGCATCCCGACCGGGCGGGAGGACGTCGCGGGCCTGCGCATCGAGATCCTTCACCGCTCGGCGAAGGAGCGCGGCGACGAGATCACCGATCACGCGGAGATCGCGCGCAGCCCCGCCTCCTGGATCGCCGGCTGCGCCGTGCGCGAGTTGCCGATCCACCTCGTCGGGCCGGAGGCCGACGCGGTGGCGATCCTGGAGCAGATCTTCGCCGACCGCACGGCCACCTACATCCGCCACCTCGACAAGCAGGGCGAGGCGATCGTCCGCCGCGCCGGGGACGATTGCATCGCCCCCCTCGGCTTCGAGCCGGAGGATGCCCTGATCCCGAACGACCTGAGGGTGTTCGAGGGCTTCAACCTCCTGCGCGACTACTTCCTTTTCCCGCGCAAGTTCGTCGGCTTCGCGCTCACCGGCCTCGACGCACTCGTCGGACGGCTCGAGGCGCGCGCCTTCGACATCGTCTTCACCTTCGACGAGGCGAGCGCGCGCCTGCCCGCCGCCGTGAAGCCGGACGCCTTCGCCCTCTACGCGGTGCCCGCCGTCAACCTCTTCCGGATGTCCCTCGACCGCGTCCCGGTGAGCCACCGCCAGCACGAGTTCCACCTCGTCCCGGACCGCAGCCGGACCCTCGACTTCGAGGTGCATCAGGTGCTGGAGGTCAACGCGCACGAGGCCGGCAGCGCGAACAAGGTCGCGGTGCCGCCCCTCTACTCGGCGCGTGGCGAGGCGACCCGGCAGCCGGCGCTCGCCTACACGATCCGGCGCCTGCCGCGCCGCCGGACGAGCTCCGAGCGGACCTACGGCACCGTCTCGGACTATGTCGGCACGGACGTGTTCCTCTCCCTCGTCGAGCCGACGCGGATCGACGAGGAGCGAGGCCTGTCCGAGCTGAGCATCCGCGCCCTCTGCTCGAACCGCCACCTGCCGGAGCAGCTTCCCGTGGGCGAACGCTCCGTCGACTTCCACTTCCTCGACGACAGCGAGTTGCAGATCGTCTGCCTCCACGGACCCACGCGCCCGCGCGAGGCGGTCGTCTCGGCCCTGCGCAGCCGGACCGAGACGGCCTTCACCGGTTCGGTCGCGTGGCGGCTCCTCAACATCCTGAGCCTCAATCATCTCGGGCTCGTCGATCGCACCCTGCGCGGCACGCCGAGCGGCGCGGAGGCGCTGCGCGAGGTCCTGATGCTCTTCGCCGATCTCAGCCAGGGCTCGATCGAGCGGCGCATCCGCGGCGTCCGGTCGATCGGCAGCCGGCCCGTCGTGCGCCGCCTGCGCCGCCGGACCGGCACCGGAACGGCGCGGGGCACCGAGATCACGGTGCTCCTGGAGGAGAAGGCCTTCGAGGGGACGGGCGTGTTCCTGCTCGGCGCCGTGCTCGACCGCTTCTTCGCCGAATATGCCGGCCTCAACCACTTCACCCAGACCGTGATCCGGACGGTGGAGCGCGGCGACATCATGCGATGGCCGCCCCGCTCGGGCGCGCGGAGGCCGTTGTGACCGGCCCGCTGCGGGCGAGCGCCCGCCCCGCCGACGCGCCCCTCCGCCCGCATGCGGGCACCCGGCACAGGGTGCCGGCATGAGCACGATCGACGACCTGCGCGAGCGGCCCTGGGAGTTCGACCTCCTGTGGACCCTGCGGCTGATCGAGCGCAGCCACGACACGCAGCCGCGCATCGGCGACAGTGCCAGCCGGGCCGACGATTACGTCGCGCTCGGCGAGAACCCCTTCCTCGAATTCCCGGCCTCGAGCATCGAGGCGGCGGACGAGGACGCGCGCAAGCGCCTGCGCCTGTTCGTGCGCTTCCTCGGGTTGCTCGGCCCGCAGGGGCCGCTGCCCCTGCAGACCACGGACGAGGTCTACGGCTGGTGGAGCAACGGTCACGAGGGCTTCTCCCGTTTCCTCGACCTGCTGAACCACCGGTTCCTGCAACTCTACTTCCGCGCCTGGGCGGATGCGCGGCCCGCCGCGCAGGCCGACCGGCCGGGGCAGGACCGGTTCGTCGCCTATATCGGCAGCACGATCGGCCTCGGGAGCGCGCCCTACCAGAAGCGCGACACCGTCTCGGATGCCGGGCGCCTCGTCTATGCCGGCCTGCTCGGGGACAAGGCCCGCTCCGGTTCGCGGCTCTGCCAGGCCGTCGAGGGCCTGTTCGGGATCCGGTGCGAGGTCGAGGAATTCGTCGGCACCTTCCTGCCCTTCGAGAAGGGAGAGCAGAGCCGGCTCGGGCGCAGCTATTGCGGGCTCGGCGTCGACTGCCTGATCGGCGCGAGCGTGTTCAGCGTCGAGGACAAGATCCGCCTGCGCCTGTTCGCGCGCGATCTCGAGGAGTTCGGCCGGTTCCTGCCGAACGGCTCGCTCTGCACGCCGCTCGCCGACCTGCTGTTCTTCTATCTCGGCAGCGAGCTCGATTGCGAAGTCGAGATCGCGCTGCCGCGCCGGTCCGTGCGCCCGCTCCGCCTCGGCGAGGCGGGCTGCGCGCTCGGCTACACGACCTGGATGGTGAAGTCGCAGGATCCGGCGGCGAAGGGGTACCGCTTCGACGCCCGGCTCAATCCGGCGGAGCGCGCCCGCCGTCAGGCGCCGAAGAGCGAAGGGCGACAGGGGGAGAATCATGGCCGACATCAGTCTTGAGACCGTCACGGGCAAGCTCAACCGGGTCGGCTACGAGGGCTTCTTCCAGGCGCTGCGCCAAGCGAAGGGCGCGGGCAACCGCAACGTCGAGCTCGCGCACTGGCTGTCCCACCTCCTCCAGCGCAACGCGACCGACATTGCGCTCTCGGCCGACGCCTACAAGCTCGACCGCGCCAAGCTCCTGATGGATCTCGAGCGCGCGATCTCGGGCTTCCGGCGCAACGAGACCGAGATGCCTGGCGTCTCGAACACGATCGTCGACCTGCTCGACCGCGGCTGGCACTACGCGACGCTGTTCTTCGGGGAGACCCAGATCCGCACCGGTCACGTCCTGCTCGCCGGGCTGAAGGGGGGCGAGTTGCGGCGCGCCTTCCTCAGCCTGTCCCAGGAATTCGCCAAGATCCCCGTCGAGGCGCTCTCGACCGAGCACCGCACCCTCTGGGGCCGGTCCGAGGAGGAGAGCCTGCGTCCGATGGACGGGTCCGGCGCCATCGCCGCCGGCACACCCGGGGCCGAGGCCGCGCCGAAGGGCCAGACCGCCCTCGACCGGTTCTCGCAGGATCTCACCGCCAAGGCGGCGGGCGGCGAGATGGACCCGATCCGCGGGCGCGACGACGAGATCCGCCAGCTCATCGACGTGCTGATGCGCCGGCGCCAGAACAACCCGATCCTGACCGGCGAGGCCGGCGTCGGCAAGACCGCGGTGGTGGAGGGCTTCGCTCAGCGCATCGCTTCGGGCGACGTGCCGCCCCCGCTCAAGGGCGTGCGCCTCTGCGCCCTCGACATCGGCCTCATGCAGGCCGGCGCCTCGATGAAGGGCGAGTTCGAGCAGCGGCTGCGCTCGGTGATCGACGAGGTGCAATCCTCGCCCAAGCCCATCATCCTCTTCATCGACGAGGCCCACACCCTCATCGGCGCCGGCGGGCAGGCGGGGACGGGCGACGCGGCCAACCTCCTCAAGCCGGCGCTTGCCCGCGGCACCCTCAAGACGATCGCGGCCACGACCTGGGCCGAGTACCGGCAATATTTCGAGAAGGACCCCGCTCTCACCCGCCGCTTCCAGCCGATCCAGATCGGCGAGCCGGACGTGGCGCGCGCCTGCGACATGCTGCGGGGCCTGCTCGGGCCGATGGAGAAGCATCACGGCGTGCGCATCTCGGACCGGGCCGTCGTCGCGGCGGTCGAGTTCTCGCACCGCTACATCCCGGCCCGTCAGCTTCCGGACAAGGCGGTGAGCCTGCTCGACACGGCCTGCGCGCGCGTCGCGATCAGCCAGAGCGCGACGCCCGCGGCGATCGAGGACACGCGGGTCGCCATCGCCTCGCGGGAATCGGAGCGCGCCGCCCTCGTCTCCGACCGCGACCTCGGCGCGCCCGACGAGGAGCGCGTCGTCGAGATCGACGCCGAACTCGCGGATCTCCGGGACCGGCTCGCACGCCTCGAGGGGGAATGGTCCTCCGAGCGCGCCCTCGTCGACGAGATCCGGGCGCTTCGCGAGAGCCTTGGCCGTTCCGACCCCGGAACGGACCCGGAGAGCCAGCGCGCAACCCTGCGCGAGCGGTCGGGCGCCCTCGACGCGATCGATGCCGAGGGGCGCATGATCTACGCCCACGTGGACGAGCAGGCGGTGGCCTCCGTCGTGTCCGACTGGACCGGCATCCCGGTCGGCCGGATGGTCCGCGACGAGATCGAGACCGTGCTGCGCCTGCCCGAGATCCTGAACCGGCGGGTGGTGGGCCAGTCGCACGGCCTCGCGATGATCGCCAAGCGTATCGAGACGAACCGCGCGAAGCTCGAGAATCCGAACAAGCCGATCGGCGTGTTCATGCTCTGCGGCCCCTCCGGCGTCGGCAAGACCGAGACGGCGCTGGCCCTGGCCGAGTCCCTCTACGGGGGCGAGCAGAACATGATCACGATCAACATGAGCGAGTTCCAGGAGGCGCACACCGTCTCCACGCTCAAGGGCGCGCCCCCCGGCTATGTCGGCTACGGCGAGGGCGGGCGCCTGACGGAGGCGGTGCGGCGGCGGCCCTACAGCGTGATCCTCCTCGACGAGGTCGAGAAGGCGCACGGGGACGTGCACGAGATCTTCTTCCAGGTCTTCGACAAGGGCGTGATGGAGGACGGCACCGGCCGCCGGATCGACTTCAAGAACACGCTCATCATCCTGACCTCGAACGTCGGGACGGACCTGATCATGCAGCTCTCGCAGGACCCGTCCTACGCGAGCGACCCGGAGGCGCTGGCGGTCGCGCTGCGCCCGCAACTCCTCAAGGTCTTCCCGGCCGCACTCCTCGGGCGGATCGTGACGATCCCCTACTTCCCGCTCTCGCCCGCCATGCTCGGCGGTATCGTGCGCCTCCAGCTCGACCGGATCGGCCGCCGCATCCGCGAGAACCACGACGCCGCCTTCTCGTACGAGGACGCGGTGGTCGAGCACATCGTCTCGCTCTGCAACGATCCGGATTCGGGCGGCCGCATGATCGACAACGTGATCACCAACACGCTGCTGCCGGAACTCTCGCGCGAATTCCTGAGGCGCATCGTCAACAAGCAGGTCGTCACGGCCGTCCGGGTCGGCTCCGAATCCGGCGCCTTCACCTACGCCTTCGACGCGGCGGGCAATCCGGCCTGACCGCCGGCCCTGGGCAAGGCTCTCCACGCGGGTCTCGGACGCCCGCGGTGCCGCGCGGGCGGCGCGACGGGCCGTCCCGGCGGCAACATCGTCATCGATCGAAGGGGGAAGCGAGATGGGCGCAAGTGCAGGAAAGACCGTCGTGACCATCGGCTTCTTCGACGGCGCCATGCTCCTCGCCAGGCGAACCTTCGGCAACGGCGATCTGCGTCAGGACATCTCCAAGGCAGCATCGGCAGCGGTCGCCGAACAATGCGAGTTGGGGGAGGAGTTCTACTTCTCCTTCAATCTCAACGAGCCGTGGCTGTTCTACGAGAGCGACGGCCACCTCTACATCGAGAAGGTCGATTCCTCTCCCGTCATCCGGATCGGCATCGAGCCGCGCAAGGATGTGAAAGCGTGGGTGCCACGCCTGCAGGAGGCGAAGCAGTTCATCGCCGACCCGTTGCGCTTTCCCAATCTGACGAGAAGCCTGCCCGACCGGGAGAGCGGGGACGAGGATTAGCGCGCCCGCGCGCTCGAACGACGAAGCCCCGGGCATCGGCCTCGGGTCCACATGCAGGGAGTGGTCATGGCCAACCAATTCGAGCAGGTCGACGAGCCGCCGCAGGACGCTCTGAGCCTGATGCTCCGGCGCGACGGCGACAGGCTGTCGGGCCAGAGCTTCTGCCCCGCCTCCGCCAGCGGCGGACGCCTGCCGAAGGATTTCCGCAGCGCGGAGATGCCGCTCAAGGAAGCGTTCCGAGCCGCCATCAAGTTCGCGAACGACTTCAAGGTCCCGATGGTCGTCGTGGATCCGGACGGGCTCTGGCAGCCGGAATGGGGCACGCTCTACCGCGACGACGAGGACGACGCCGAGCTTTCGGCTTCGTAGGGCGAGGCCGGCCCGCCTGTGTCGAGGACGGGTCGCGCTACCCCCCGATCAGCACCGTCGGCAGTCCCGAGACGATCACCCCGCCATGCGCGGTGGTGTCCCCGATGCGCGCCGCGGGCTTTCCGCCGATCAGCACGGTCGCCGAGCCCTTGACGATCACGTCGGTCGGGCCGGTGCACAGGGCCATGTCGCCGACGCGCGCGGCCGGGATCGAGCCTATCAGGACCGTCGGGCAGCAGGGCGGCAGGATCGGTCCGCCCACATGCGGGACGACGCCGGTCACCATCGGGCAGGTGTGCATGTCGGTGATGCGCGCGGCCGGCTGACCCATGTCTCCCCCTCAAGCCCCTGACCACGCCTGCCGAAGCGGCAGGATCGCCCGCCCGGCCGGGCAACGGCCAACATTGCGAATACACGATGATGGCCGTTTCCGCGAGTATCGGTCCGGCCCGCCCACGCTTCCGCGCCTCGGATGAGCTGGGACGGGACTGTGGATCGTGCGAGGCGTCCGGGCGTCGACCGTGCTCTGGCGGCCATAGCGGCGCGGAAATGCCATGATCGCCATCCACAGGAGGGCCGCGTTCGGCTAAACTCTGTGTTTCCGGTCGCGGGCCCGTTCGTTCGATTGTGTTCGCCGGAAGAAGGTCGTTCGTGAAGCAGTCGTCGACGAGAATCGGGCGGACATCGGTCGGGGCGCGCCGCGCCGCCCCGCGCCGCCCGCGCCGTCGCGTGGCGGCCCTGCTGATCTGGCCTGTGCTGCTCTGGGCCGGGGTGGCGTCCTGGTTCGCCTATTCCGGCAGCGAGGAGGCCAAGCGCCTCGCCGCCGAGCAGGTCGCGCAGAAGGCGGCCTACGAGGACAAGGTGAAGGCCCTGACCCGGCGCCTCGTCGGCGTGGCGAGCCACCAGATGCTGGAGCAGGACGGGCTCGCCGGCCGCATGGCCGACATCGTCACCCGGCAGGTCGAGCTGGAGAACCGCGTCGCCACCCTGTCCGCCTATGCCGAACGCGTCGCCGATCCGGCCCGGGGCGGGGCGCCCGCGCCGACGCAGGAGGCGGCAGCGCGCCCGGTCGAGGAGGCCGCGCCCCGCGAGCCTGCGCCCGCTCGCGGAAGGCCCGCGGCGGAGCC
Organism: Methylobacterium sp. BE186; assembly: GCF_031457035.1. Taxonomy (NCBI): domain Bacteria; kingdom Pseudomonadati; phylum Pseudomonadota; class Alphaproteobacteria; order Hyphomicrobiales; family Methylobacteriaceae; genus Methylobacterium; species Methylobacterium sp. BE186. The sequence goes on along the minus strand of NZ_JAVDVV010000034.1, from coordinate 15,104 downwards.
GAACGTGCTGCGGCTCGGCGGCCCCCGTGCGGCCGACACGCCCCCGCCCGCGCCGAACCTCGCGCCGCGCTCAGTCCTGGAGCCGCGCTTGGACCTTGAGCCGCCACAGGGCACCGACAGGGATGGGCGGGTCCGGGCCATCCTCGCCCAGCCGACCCGTGTCCAGTTCGACGCGCTCGAAGCCTCCCTCACGGGCGCCGAGCGTCGTCAGGGCAGCATCCTCGACGGTCTCGCGCGCGGTGTGCGCGGCGGGATCGGGGCGCTCCGCGCCGTCCTCGGAAGCCTCGGGGTGGCGCTGGCGGTTCCGGCACCGGCTCAGCCGGCCGGGCGGCCCGCTGCCTTGCGCGACCCGTTCGAGGACGGGGTCCGCAATCTCGAAGCCGCCTTCGACGAGAGCCGCCGCTGGCGCAGCGCGGCCGACGCCGTGCCCCTCCGCCGCCCCATCGCGGCCGCGGAGCGCAACCTGACCAGCAATTTCGGCCTGCGCAAGGACCCGTTCACCGGGGCGGCCACGATGCATGCGGGCATGGATTTCCGCGCCCCCGTGGGCACCGAGGTGCGCGCCGCCGCGGCCGGGCGGGTGATCACCGCGGGCGTGACGGGCGGCTACGGCAACCTGATCGAGATCGACCACGGCAACGGGGTGGTCACGCGCTACGGGCATCTTTCCGCCTACGTCGCCTCGGTCGGGCAGGTGGTCCAGGCGGAGAGCGTCGTCGGCCTCGTCGGCTCGACCGGGCGCTCCACCGGGCCGCACCTCCATTACGAGACCCGTGTCCACAGCGCCGCAGTCGATCCGCTGCGATTCCTGAAGGCTGGCGCCGAGCTGTTCGACAGGGCACACTCCGCCGAGATCGGGAGCGGCGCGCCTCCCGCTGACGAGACTTCGGAGGATTGATGCCGGCCCGTCGGACCGTGCCGGATCGGATCCACCAGCCGGGCGGGGCGGGCTAGGCCGTGCGCGCGCTCCTCGCCCTCATCCTCGGTCTCGCGCTGACGCTCGCGGCGGAGTGCGCGCTCGCGGCGGAGCGCCGCGTCGCGCTGGTGATCGGCAACGCCGCCTACCAGAAGTTTCCCTCGCTGCCGAACCCCCGCAACGACGCGGACGACGTGACGGCCGCGCTGAAGCGGGCGGGCTTCGAGGTGTTCGGCGGCACCGACCTGCGGCGGGAGACGATCCGCGATCATCTGCGCCAGTTCGCCCGCGCCGCCCAGGGCGCGGACGCCGCGCTCGCCTATTACGCGGGCCACGGTCTCCAGTACAAAGGCCGCAACTACATCGTTCCCGTGGATGCCAAGCTGCAGGACGAGTTCGACCTGGAATACGAGACCGTCCGCATCGACGACGTGGTCGGCGAGCTGAACCGGGCGGACGGCGCCCGCATCCTCATCCTCGACGCCTGCCGCAACCTGCCGCTCAAGGAGAAGAGCGACCGCAACCCCTTCACGGAGACCGGCCTCGCCAAGATCAGCGGTCGCGGCCTCGTGGTCGCCTACGCGACGCAGGCGAACGCGCTGGCCTTCGACGGCGTCGGCCGCAACAGCATCTTCACGGACGCCTTCCTGAAGGCGATCGACGAGCCGGGCCTCGACCTGCCGCAATTCTTCCAGCGGGTGAGCATCGCGGTGGACCGGCAGAGCGGCGGGCGGCAGACGCCCGAATTGTCGCTCTCCTATCCCGGACAGTTCTACTTCAATCGCAGCGAGACCGACCGCGACGCCTGGCGCAAGATCCGGGACAGCAACGACCCGGCCGCGTTCCGCGGCTTCGTGCAGAAATATCCGCAGAGCGACCTCGCCGACGCGGCCAATGCGCGGCTGGCCAAGCTCGACGATTGGAGCGCCCTGAAGGAGCAGCAGGCCCGCCGCGCGGACGCGGCCCGGCGCCGCCGGGAGGAGCAGGAGCGCGCGGACGAGGAGGCGCGGGCCCGGAAGGTCGCGGAGGAGAAGGCCGCCGAGGAGCGGGCGGCGGAGGCCAGACGCGTCGCGGAGGAGCTGCGCCAGCGCAGGCTCGCGGAGGAGCGGGAGGCGGAAGCGCGCCGGGTCGCCGACCTCGCCCGCGCCGCCGAGGAGGCGCGCCAGAGGAAGCTCTCGGAGCAGCGCGAGGCCGAGGCCCGCCGCGCCGCGGAGCAGGCGCGCCTCGCCGAGGAGGCGCGGCAGAAGAAGCTCGCCGAGGAACGGGCCGCCGAGGCCCGGCGTGTCGCCGAGGAGACCCGTCTCGCCGAGGAGGCGCAGCGCCGGAAGCTCGCGGAGGAGCGGGCGGCCGAGGAACGCCGCAACGCCGCGGAGAAGCGGATCGCTGAGGAGCACCGGCTGGCGGAGGAGCGCCGGCTGGTTGAGGAGCGCAGGGCCGCCGAGGAGCGGCGCCAGGCGGAGGCGGCGGCCGACGAGAAGAGCCGCCGGAAGCGCGCGGACGAGCAGGCCGCGGAAGCGCGTCGCGTCGCCGAACGGGCCGCCGAGGAGGCGCGTCAGCAGCGTCTTGCCGAGGAGCGGGCCGAGGCTGCCCGCCGGGTCGAGGAAGCCCGCGTGGCGGAGGAGGCGCGGCTCGCCGATCAGGCCCGCTTGGCCGAGCAGGCCCGCCTCGCCGAGGCCGCGAGCCGGTCCCGCGAGGAGCACCGGGCGGCGGAGCCCGTCACCGATTCCGCGGTGGCCCTCGCCCCGGGCGCTGCGCCCGAGCCGGACCGCCCGATCGGCCGCCTCGCCTCCCTCGATGCGCCGGGCGCGGCGCCGGAGGCTTCGGGCGGCCCGTCGCGCCCCGCGCTCGGCGAGTCCCGGATGGCCTACAACGATCCGCAGGCCGCTCTGCCCTCGGTGAAGCCCGCCGAGCCGTTCCCGAGCGAGGCGATCCTGCGCGACCGGCTGCACCGCGACGCCGAGGCCGAACTCGGCCGGATCGGCTGCGCCGTCGAGGGCGCGGACACGGATTGGAACGATGCCTCCCGGCGCGCGCTCGCCCGCTATGCCAAGCAGGCGAAGCTGAAGCCCGTGCCGACGGAGCCGAACGCCGCCCTCTTGGAGGAGATGCGCAGGCGCCCGGAGCATTTCTGCCCGATCGAGTGCGGCGCGGGGCAGAAGGCGGAGGGCGACCAATGCGTCGCCGTGGCCAAGCCGGAGAAGGCGAAGCCCGAGCCGGAGCCGAAGCCGGTGGCCCGCAAGCCGAAGCCCGAGCCTGAGCCGAAGCCCGTCGCGCGCAAGCCGAAGCCCGAGCCGAAGCCGGTGGTGCAGGAGCGGCCGAAGCCGGCGCGGGAGATCGCCCAGCCGAAGCCCCGGCCGGCGCCCGTCGCCGCCCCGCGCCCGGCGCCGCCCCAGGCCCCGGTCTCGACGGCCGCCCGGCCGATGCAACGACCGCTGATGGGCGTCGGATTCTGATCCGCCGCGGCCGAAAGGCGGCCTCAAGTGTCTCCCGCTTGCGTCAGGCCGTGGCAAACCAGTTTTCGCGCGTGCGGAAGGGGCGGCGCCCGGTGTCGGATCCCCCGATCGTGGTCTAGAGACGGCGCTTGGTCAGATCATCGCCCCCACGGAGACCTCGGCGAATGCGACGCGCACGTATCGATCGGTGGAAACATCAACATTCGCTGGCCGCGCTGCTGCTCGGCACCGTTCTTCTGGCCGGCCCCGCCGCCGCGCAGCAGGGGGGCGCCGCCAAGGCCGCGCCGCAGCCCGCAGCCCCGGCCGTCCCCACCGAGCCCGGCCTCACCACCGCGACCTTCGGCGACTGGGTCCTGCGCTGCCAGCGCACGGCGGAGGCCGAGAAATCCCGCAAGGTCTGCGAGATCGCGCAGTCGATGCAGGTGCAGGGCCAGTCCGCGCCGATCGCCCAGGTCGCGATCGGCCGCGTCGCGCCGGGCGACCCGCTCACCATGACGGCGATCCTGCCGAACAACGTCTCCTTCCCGAGCAGCGTCCGCGCGACGCTGGACGAGAAGGACAGCCAGGGCTTCGACCTGCCCTGGCGGCGCTGCCTACCGGGCCGCTGCGTCGCCGACGCGACGGTCCGCGACGACACGCTGAAGCGCTGGCGCTCGGCCCCCGAGGCGGGCCGGATCACGTTCAAGGACGCGGGCAACCACGACGTCGCGATCCCGCTCTCCTTCCGCGGCCTCGCGCAGGCGCTGGACGCGCTGGCGCGCGAGTAGCGCGCCTCTCCGGCGCATCGACCCTCCGCGACACCCGCCGAGCGGCGGACGAGGTTGCGCGCCGCGGCGTTTCAGTAACGCCGCGGCCTCATCCCTGCCGACGGCCAGTATTCGGATCGCATGCTTCGGTCGATCTCGCGCGGTGCCCGGGTTTGCGATCGCTCGCCGAGCTCCCCACACCCGGCGCGATACGTTGCTTCGATTTTGTTACGTTGAATACTTAAGTAGATTGAATTCCTGCTTTCTTCATCAAATCTGTTGCCGGGCTGCTACACTCATCCGGATTCGAATGTTGTGATCGCTGGATTCAATCCGAATATGACCGAAAGCCGGACTCTGATATAACAGCCCATCTATCTGAAAGATTGGACGTTTCGGCCATTTTTCCGGCGGCTTTCCGGGCGAATTTCAATCACAGATTGCCTGTTGAAGGTTCAGAGCTGTTGTTGCCGCCTTATTCTCCGGGACCTAATCAGTCTTGCCGGCCTCCGGGTTTGAAAAAAGGAGGCGGCCGCGCTTCGTGCGCGGATGCAGTCGGGGGATTTATGATCGTGGCCAGCCGTACTGATCGTCCGCAGGTTCGTCCTGCGCTGCGCCCCCTGCGGCGCGCGCTCGATGCGTCCACGGCGCTCGTCGGGATCATTGTTCAGCCCTTGCAGGGACCGACCGTCCTTCACGCCGCCGCGTCGCCCGGGATGCTCCGCGCGCGGATGGCCCGCCTCCTGACGCTGGCCGTCGAGGCGCCCGGCTCGCTTCTCGCCCGGCTGGGCGCCCTGGCCCCGCCGCGCAGAAGCGGGGTGCGGCCGGCGGCGCGGATCGGGCGCAGGAAGTGGCAGCGTGTACTGCTCGCGACCGCGGCCTTGATCGGCGGCGCGTCGGGCGCCGCGGCCCAGAGCATCTCCTGGTCAGGCAATGCGGGCAACGACTGGAACGAGCCCCTCAATTGGAACGGTGGCACCGTGCCGGATACGGCCGGCGAGCGGGCGATCTTCGGATCGGCCGCCAGCCGGAGTCCGTTCTTCACCCAGGCCACGACCGTCGGCGGCATCACCTTCGACGCCGGGGGAAGCCAGTACTTCATCTCGAACAACGGTTTCGCCGTCACGTTCACGTCGGACATCGTCAGCAATTCCGGCGAGCAGTTCATCTACTCCAACAAGGGTGGCGTTGACGTCGCCTTCTCGGCCAATGCCGGCAACATCACGCTGGTCTCGACCAGTACGCCTGCCGGCACCAGTGTCGTCGGGACGCCCGGCGGTGGCTTCCGGTTCGACACGAACGGGCAGGCCGGGCAGGCGCAGATCCGTTTCGCTGAAGGCGGTCCCCTGACCGTCAACACTGGCGCGAGTACGACGCTGAATGTCGGGTCGCTCGCGGGCTCCGGAACCGTCCGGTTCGAATCGGGCAACCAGACCTTGTCTGTCGGCGGCTTGAATCTCAGCACCGTCTATTCCGGCGTGATCGGCACCGGCGCCGGGACGGCCACGGCCGGGCTGACCAAGGTCGGCTCCGGTACCCTGGTTCTGACCGGCGACAACATCTATGGCGGCGGTACCACCGTCTCGGGCGGCACGCTGCAGGTCGGCGGCACGGTGGGTGGGACGGTCGGGGGCGCCACGGGCTCGCTCACCGCGGGCTCGAACGTCAGCGTGGCGAGCGGCGCTACCCTGGCGCTCGCCCGCACCGGTACGCTCGCCTTCGGCAACAACGTGTCTGGCGCGGGCGCGGTGACCGTACGCGGCGGCACGGCCATGGGCGACCTGATCACTCTGTCCGGTGCTCTGACGCAGACCGGCGGATTCACCGTCGCCAATGCGGCGAACGTGGCGCTGAGCGGTCGGATCGACCCGGTCACCGGTAACGCCGTCACGATCGCCGTCACGGGCGGCACCTTCACGAACCAGAACGGTGGCCTGATCAGTTCGGTTGACGGGCGGGGCGTCAGCCTCGGAGCCGGCGGCACGATCGACAACCAGCTCGGCGGCACGATCCGTCACACCGGTACAGCGGACAACGGTGTCGGCAACGACGCCGCGGTCTACTCCATCGGCAACCTGACGCTGACCAACGGCGGCTTCATCACCACGACGAGCACCGGAGCGAGCGACGGCGTGACCGTGCTCGGAACCGCCACCATCACCAATACCGGGACGCGCAACGCCGGCACCCTGACCGGGGGCCTCATCCAGGCGGCGAATGCCAGCGGCATCGCGATCACCGGGGCGGGCAGCAGCGTCACCAACAGCGGCGTGATCCAGGGCGGCACCAGCCCGAGCTTCGGATACGGCGTCGCCTTCGTCGGCGGGACGATCACCAACCAGGGCGGCGGCGTGATCACCGGAAACCAGGGCGGTGTCAGCGCATCGAGCGGGACGGCGACCGTCGACAACAACGCGGGTGCGGGAATCTCCGGCGCCACGGGCGTCCGCACGACGGGCGCGGGCACGGCGCTGGCCGTCACGAACGCCGGCAACCTCGTCGGCACGTCGAACGCCATCAACGCAGGCGGCACCGGTGCGGCGACGATCACCAACCTCGGCACGATTGGCACCGGCACGCTCTCGGCCGACGGACAGACCTACACGAGCAGCGGCACCGGTACCGCGATCGTCCTGTCCAACGGCGGCACGATCACCAATGGCTCGGCCGCGTTCAGCGCCGCGCAGAACGCGGCTTCGGTGATCAATGGCGCGACGGCGATCGACGTTTCCTCTGCCAATGCCGCGACCATTGCTCTGAATGCCGGTTCCGCCACGAACGGCGTGATCGCGTCATCGGGGGCGGGCGCACGGACGGTGACGGTCGCCGGCGCGCTGAACGGCGACTTCAACGGCGGCACCGGCACCGGCGTCGTCAACTTCACCCTCGGCGCCGCCGGCGCCATGCAGCGCGCAACCTTCGGCGATGCGAACGACACCTTCACTTATCAGGGCGGCACCGTCGGCGGCGTGGTCGATGCGGGCACTGGCACCGATGCGTTCGTCAGCGCGCTCGGCGCTGGTGGCATGGCGACGCTCAACCAAGCCAATTTGACGAATTTCGAGAGCTATGCGCAGCAATCGGGCACGCTGACGCTGACCGGCATCAACCCGTCTAACGTCCGCTGGGACATTCAGGGCGGGGCGCTCAACGTGGCGGGCACGCTCTCGACTTCCGGCGTGGCCGTTTCAGCCTCCGACGGGACGATCCTGCGGGTCGCTCCGGGCGGCCTCATCACCAACACGTCCGGCATCACGATCAACGGCAGCGGCGCCTTCACGATCGTGAATGCCGGCACGATCCGCAACACCGGCGACGGCTCCGACGTGATCAACACCGGCGCCCGGGTGACGCTCCTGAACACGGGAGCGGTCACGAACACCGCATTCGTCGCCGTCGGCGCCAACGGCGCGGGCAGCCGTATCGTCAATGCGCAGGGCGGAAGCCTGACCGGCGGCTCCAGTACGCAATATGGCACCGGCGCCAATCTCGGTGCCGGCGGAACGATCGATAATTACGGTACGATCTCGGGCGGCGCCACGCTGGCGGGCGGCGGTGGCACGCTCAGCGGCAGCACCGGCATCACGGCCAATCTCTACGCCGGCTCCAGCACCGGCACGGTGCTGCTCGGCGCCGGTTCGACGCTGTCGCTCTACACGGGCACCGGCACGACCAACGTGGCGGGGGTCACGACCACCGATCCGGTGACCGGCGCGACCGTCATCCTGCAGAACGCCGGCGCGAATCCGGCGGCCACGGTGGGCGCGATCTCGCTCGGTGCTGGCGGCGTCATCGCCCTGCGTGGAACCGGCGACAACACCTCCGGCAAGGGCGCGGCGGGCGCGCTGAACATGTCGGCAGTGGCGAGCGCCACGACGCTCAACAAGCAGGATACCGGCACCTTCGTGCTGACGGGCGGCTACGGCGGCGCGCTCACCACCAACGTTCTCGCCGGCCGGTTGATCGAGCGGGTCACCGGCGGCGTCACCAGCACCGTGTTCGGCACCGGCACGGTCGACATCGCCTCGGGCGCCGTGGTCGAGCTCAACGGCGGGTTCCTTCAGGGCGTCAACACCTTCACCGGCGCGGGCCGGATCGAGAAGACCGGCGCGGGCGAGGTCCGGTTCGGCAGCTTGGCGGGTCAGACGATCATCCGGCAGTCGGTCGGTGGCGTGATCGATGTGCAGGACGGCCTGCTCCGCGGCAGCAGCAGCGGCAACGGCATCTGGACCAACAACCAAGGCAGCCTGAACATCGCCACGGGCGCCACCTTCGACGGCATCGAGGGGGCCATCTTCGTCGACGGGCTGACCGGCAACGGCACCTTGCAGGGCGGCTTCGGCGGCGTCGCGCGCACCACGACGATCGGCACCGGCAACAGCGACGCCTCGTTCGGCGGCATCATCCAGAACGCGCCGCTCGCCTCCCGCTCAAGCGACGACAATCAGGTCGGCGTCCTGGCATTGACCAAGCTCGGAACCGGCACGCAGACGCTCTCCGGCACGAGCACCTACTCGGGCGCCACCACGATCAGCGGGGGCACGCTGCGGGGCGGAGCCCCCAACAGCTTCAGCGCGAATAGCGCCGTGACGGTGAACACCAACGGGACGCTCGATCTGGGCGGGTTCAACGAGGCGATCGGATCGCTCGCGGGCGCGGGCACGGTGACCAACTCGGGCGCCGCCGCCACGCTGAGCACCGGCGGCTTGAATCAGTCGCCGACCTTCTCCGGCATCATCCGGAACGGCGCCGGCACCACCGCGCTGACGAAGACCGGGGTTGGCACGCTGACGCTGACGGGCGCCAACACCTACACGGGCGCGACCACGATCTCGGGCGGCACCCTCCAGATCGGCGACGGCACGGCCGGTGGCGATGCCGGCCGGATCGGCCAGAACGCGGCCGGCACCGTGTTCAGCACCGTCGCGACGACGGGCGGGACCCTCGCCTTCAACCGGACCAATGCGGCCAATTACACCTTCGGCGGCACGATCACCGGTTCGGGCATCGTCAACCAGATCGGCACCGGCACCACGACGCTGACGGGCACGAACAGCGCCGGCAGCCAGTTCACGGGCACCGCCAACGTCACCGCCGGCACGCTCGCCGTGAACGGCGTGTTTGGCGACACCGTCGGCCGCACCGCCATCATCAACGTCAACACGGCCGGCACCCTGCATGGCTCGGGCACCATCGCCGGGTCAGTGGTCGTCGGAAGCGGCGGCATCGTCTCGGCCGGCAACTCGCCCGGCACCATGAACGTTGCCGGCAACTACACGCTCCGCGCCGATTCGACCTCGCTGTTCGAGATGGGCTCGTCGGGCGTGGTCGGCGGCCCGAACGGCGCCTCGACCAGCAACGACCTGATCAATGTCGGCGGCAACCTCACGCTCGCCGGCACGCTGCAACTCGTCAACACCGCCAGCCCCGCCACGCCCATCGTCACGGGCTATTACCGGCTGTTCAACTACAACCAGAACAATGCCGGCGGCACCCTCACCGGTGCCTTCGACACCGTCACGGTGGCCAGCGGCTCGAGCGCGGAGGTCTACGCGACGATCCCGAATCAAGTGAACGTGCTGGTGCGCAACGGCACCCAGGTCACGCAATTCTGGGACGGCGGCGACGCCACCGGCGGGACCACCGGTGACGGGGGCGGCACCGGCACCTGGAACGCGACCAACACCAACTGGACGACGCTGCCGGGCGGGCAGATCAACGACCAGTGGCGCTCGGGCGTCGGCATCTTCGGCGGCACGGCCGGCACCGTCACCGTGGCGGGCACGCAGAGCGTTGAGGGCCTGCAATTCGGCACGACCGGCTATCAGGTCGCCGGCGGCTCGCTCAACCTGACGGGCAACCCCTTCAACGCTTCGGACCCCAACAGCTTCATCACCGTCGACGCGGGCGTGAGCACGACCATCGCCAGCACGTTGGTGGGCTCCGCGACGGTGGGGCTGACCAAGCTCGGGGACGGCACGCTGGTTCTCACCGGCAACAACGGCTACAGCGGCGGCACCGTCTTCTCCGGCGGCACGCTCAACGTCGGCAGCGCCAACGCGATCGGCACGACCGGTCCGCTCGCCTTCACGGGCGGCACGCTGCAATACAGCGCGGACAACACCACCGACTATTCCGCCCGCTTCTCGACGGCGGCCAACCAAGCCTACCGGATCGACACGAACGGGCAGGCCGTCACCTACGCCACCGGCCTGACCTCGCCGGGGGGCAGCCTCACCAAGCTCGGGGCGGGCACGCTGACGCTGACCGGCGCCAGCACCTACACCGGCGCGACCACGATCTCGGCCGGCACGCTTCGGATCGGCAATGGCGGCACCACCGGCTCGCTCGCCGCGGCCTCGCCCGTGAGCGTTGCGGGCGGCGCCACCCTGGAGCTCAACCGCTCCGGCACGCTCGCCTTCGGCAACGCCGTCTCGGGCGCTGGCGCGCTCACCGTGCGCGGCGCAACCGGCGCCAACGACCTGATCACGCTGTCGGGCGCGCTGCGGCAGACCGGCGGATTCACCGTCGCGGACGCCTCGAACGTGACGCTCAGCGGCAGCTACGTCGCCGCCGTCGCAGGCGACGGCATCCTCCTGAACGGCGGCCGGTTCACCAACCAGGGCACCGTGACCGTCACCGGCGGCCCGGGTTCCAACGCCATCCTGACCAGCACGAATGTGGCCACGACGGTCGTCAACGCCGCGGGAGCGAGGATCGAGGGTCTCGGCAGCGCCGTCATCCAGAACACCAGCGGAGTCGCAGGGGCGCTCACGGTCGACAATGCCGGCCTGATCAAGGGCGACAATTTCGATGGCGTGACCCAGCACGGCACGGGCGCGCTCACCGTCACGAATGCCGGCACTGGCGTCATCTACGGGCAGAACGCCCTCAATTCCGGCAACGGCTACGGCGTCGGCAGCGACGGCGGCGGCGTGCTGACCCTGACCAACGCCGCGGGCGGCAAGATCGTCGGCCAGTACGGCGCGGTGGGCTCGAACGCGGGCGACCGGATCACCAACGCGGGCACGATCGCCTCGGGCTCCTTCGATGAAGCGACCGGCGTGGTCACGCCGGGCGGCGTCGCGGGCATCCAGCTCAGGGCCGGCGGCGCGGTGACCAACCAGGCCGGCGGCGTGATCCGGAGCGCGCTCGGCGGCGTCCAGGTCACCAGCGGCACGCTGACGGTCGACAATGCGGGAACGATCGCGGGCGGCACGAACGGCATTCAGTCGGTCGGGACGGGGATCGCCACGACTCTCGTCAACCGCGCGGGTGGATCGGTGACGGGTGGCGGTGCCGGCCTCTATGCCGGCACCGGCGCCAACCAGGGGAACACGATCAGCCTCGTCAATGCCGGCTCGATCTCCGCGACGAGCGGCGTCGGCGTGGGCGGCGCCGGAGGCTCGGGCCTGTTCACCATCGTCAACGCCAACGGCGCGACGATCCAGGGCGGCGGCAACAATGCCTTCGCGCAGGGCATCCAGCTCAACGGGGCCGCCGGTTCGACGGTCGACAATTACGGGACGATCGCGGCCGGCTCCGGCACGCCGAACGCCATCAACAGCACGAACAACGCCTCAACGATCAACCTCTACGCCGGGTCGACGGTGACGGGCGGCATCGCGCTGGGCGGCGGCAACGACACCGTCGCGCTCTACACCGGCACGGGCACGGCCAACACCAACGCGGTGACTTTGGCCGACCCGGTCCTCGGCGGGGCGAACACGATCACCCTGCGCGCGGCCGGAACCTTCGGCGCGGCGAGCTTCGGCGCGATCAGCCTCGGCGGTGGCAGCAACACGCTGTCCCTGCGCGGCACCGGTGACGGCACGGCGGCCAACGGCGTGGCCGGCACGCTGGCTCTCGGGACGGTGAGCGGCGCGGGCACGTTCAACAAGCTCGACACCGGCACCTGGACGCTCACCGGGCAGACGGTGGCGCCGCTTGCCGGCATGACGGCCAACGTGAATGGCGGCACGCTCGCCATCAACGGCGTGTTCGGCGACACGGCGACGAACAGTGCCACCGTCACCGTCAACACCGGCGGCACCCTGCACGGCTCGGGCACCGTTGCCGGCTCGGTCGTCGTCAACAACGGCGGCACCGTCTCGGCCGGCAACTCGCCCGGCACGCTCACGGTCGCCGGCAACTACACCCTCAACGCCGGATCGACCTCGCTGTTCGAGCTCGGCGCCAGTGGTGTCGTCGGCGGCGCCAGCAACGACCTCATCAACGTGGGCGGCAACCTCACCCTCGGCGGCACCCTCACCCTCGTCGATACCAGCACGCCGGCCAACCCCCTCGTCTCCGGCTCCTACCGCCTGTTCAACTACGCGCAGGTCAATCCGGCCGGCACGGTGAGCGGCAGCTTCGCCACGGTGAACGCAGCCGCGGGCTCGACGGCCCTCGTCTACACGACCATCCCGACCCAGGTGAACGTGCTCCTCAGCAATGGCGGCCAGTCCGTGCAGTTCTGGGACGGCGCCGACACCACCGGCGCGGCCGCCGGCGGCCAGGGCGGCACCGGCACCTGGAACGCGACCAACACCAACTGGACGACGCTGCCGGGCGGGCAGATCAACGACCAGTGGCGCTCGGGCGTCGGCATCTTCGGCGGCACGGCCGGCACCGTCACCGTGGCGGGCACGCAGAACGTCCAGGGCCTGCAATTCACCGTCGACGGCTACAGGCTGACCGGCGGCACGATCAACCTCGCCGGCGATCCCGTCTCGACGCCGACCCAGAGCTTCATCAACGTCGATGGCGGCGTGAGCACCCGGATCGAGACGCAGCTCGGCGGCACCGCCGCGACGATCGGCCTGCGCAAGATCGGGGCGGGCACGCTCGTGCTCGCGGGCAACAACACCTTCACCGGGCAGACCCGCATCAGCGCCGGCACGCTCGAGGTGCAGGGCGGGCAAGCCATCGCCAATCAGAGCGCCGTCCTGCTCGACAACGTCGCCGGCGCGCGTCTGCTCGTCACGAATTCCGAGACGATCGGCTCGCTGGCCGGGGGCGGCGCGGCGGGCGGCACGGTGGCGATCGCGGCCGGTCAGGTCCTGACCACCGGCGCCGACAATTCCAGCACCACCTTCGCCGGCGTCATCGGCGGCGCGGGCGGCCTCGCCAAGACCGGCACCGGCACCTTCACCCTCAGCGCCGCCAACACCTTCACCGGCGGCACCCTCAACCAAGCCGGCACCCTCGTCCTGGCCGCGGGCGCAAGCCTCGCCTCGGGCGTCACCAACAATGCGGGCGCGACCTTCCTCAACAACGGCACGGTGAACGCCGACCACGCCAACGCCGGCACCTCGACCAACAATGGCGCCATCAACGGCAACGTCGGCAACACCGGCACCTTCACCAACACCGGCAGCGTGGCCGGGCGGCTCACCAATGCCGGCGGCGCCACCAACAATGGCGCCCTCAACGGCGGCGTGACGAACACCGGCACCTTCGCCAACACCGCTGCCGGCACCGTCGCCGGCGGCCTGATCAACAATGCCGGCACCACCACGAACGACGGCCTGATCGTCGGCGGCGCCACGGTCGCGGCCGGCAGCACCCTGACCACCACCAGCCGCATCGACGGCGGCATCAGCAATGCCGGCACCGTCAACGCCCGCGGCCAGGCCAACGGCAGCTTCGCCAATACCGGCACCCTCACCCTCACCGGCGGGCTCACCGGCCTCACCCGGCTCACCAACGACGGCACCGTCGATCTGGGCACCAACAGCCTGACGATCGGCTCGCTCGCCGGCAGCACCGCCGCGGCCGTGATCCGCAACGGCGGAACCCTGAGCACCGGCGGCGACGGCACGAGCTCGGACTATGCCGGCCAGATCGCCGGCGGCGGCACCGCCCTGACGAAGCAGGGCGCCGGCACCTTCACGCTGTCGGGCAACAACACCTACGGCGGCGCCACGCAGATCCAGGCCGGCACGCTCGCGGTCTCGGCAACCGGCCTCATCAACGGCTCGTCGGCGATCCTCAACGACGCCGGCTTCCAGATCGCGGCCGGCGGCCAGGTGACCACCGCGACCCTGACCAACAACGCCAGCCTCACCAGCGCCGGGGCGCTCACCGCCTCCAGCGCCATCACCAACAACGGCCGCTTCACGGTCTCGGACGGCACGCTCAACACGCCGAGCCTGACCAACGCCGCCGCCGCGACGCTCACCCAGACCGGCGGCACGATCGGCGCCGGGACCTTCACCAACGCGGCCACCGCCACCTTCACGCAGAGCGCCGGCGCGCTGAACACCGCGACCACGGTGAACAACGGCAACTTCACCGCGGCCGGCCCGGTCGCGGCGACGACCTCCTTCACCAACAACGCGGCGCTCACGGCCACGGGCACGCTGACCACGCCGACCTTCGTCAACACCGGCACCGTCACCGGCCTGCTCACCCTCGCGGGCGTGGCGCAGATCACCAACACCGCCGGCGCCGTCCTGCGCGACGGCGTCAGCCTGCGCACGGCGGCGGGGGGCGCCACCCTCGACAATGCCGGCACGATCGGCTCCGGCGGCCTCGTCATCGACGTCGCCGCGGGCAGCCTCACCGCCAACAACACCTCGGGCCGGACCTTCAACGGCTACGTCTCCTCCGCGGCGGGCACGACGGCGACCTTCAACAACACCGCGACCGGGCGCTGGACCTACCAGGGCACCGGCAACCTCCTGGGCACCGACACGATCAACAATGCCGGCCTGTTCGAGGTGAGCGCGGCCGGTGGCACGCTGAACGGGCTCGAGGCGTTCAACAACCAGGCCGGCGGCTCGGTGCTGCTCAACGCCAGCCTCGGCGGCCCGATCAGCAGCTTCAACAACGCCGGGACGGTGGGCATCCCGGGCACGGGCGGCTTCAACGGCTCGCTCGGGGCCTCCAGCTTCAACAACCTGGGGACGGGCCGGATCAGCCTTCAGAACGGGCTGACCACGGACCGGCTGGCGCTGACGGGAAGCTATGCCGGCAGCGCCGGCT